>JAQTNP010000012.1 GCA_028713795.1 Minisyncoccota bacterium | reverse complement strand
TTCCTTCTTCAATAGCAGCTTTAGTAGCAGCCAAAGCATCTTCCGCTTTATGCTGTTTGGCTTTCTGCTCTACTTCTGTAGGAGCGCCTACTTTAAGAACAGCTACTCCTCCTGAAAGCTTGGCTAAGCGTTCTTGCAATTTCTCTTTATCCCAATCAGAAGTAGTTTCTTGAATCTGAGCTTTAATTTGATTAATTCTTGAATTAATCGTTTCCTTATCTCCTTTTCCTTCTACAATAGTTGTGTTGTCTTTTGTAGAAATTACCCTTCTGGCTCTTCCAAGCATATCCAATTCAACTGAATCTAATTTCAATCCAATTTCTTCAGAAATTACCTTTCCTCCGGTAACGCAAGCAATATCCTCAAGCATTTCTTTCTTTTTATCCCCATATCCTGGAGCTTTAATAGCTAAAGCATTAAATACTCCTCTTAATTTATTAACTACCAATGTGGCCAATGCATCTCCTTCTATTTCGTCTGCAATTATGACCATATTCTTTTCTCCGGTCGTGGCCACTTTCTCTAAAACAGGCAAAATCTCCTGCAATGTAGTTATCTTTTTGTCAGTAATTAAAATATATGGATCTTCCATTTCTGCTTTCATGTGTTCTGGGTTGGTAACCATATAGTGAGAAACATATCCTCTGTCAAATTGCAAACCCTTTACAATTTCTTTTTGCAAGCCAAAAGATTTTGATTCTTCAATTGTAATTACTCCGTCTTTTCCAATCTCTTCAATTATTTCAGCTATCAAATTCCCCATTTCATGGTCTTCTGCTGCAATAGTAGCAACTTTAGCAATTTCATCTTTTTGAGAAATTGGCTTAGAAATTGATTTAAGATAGCCAAGAACTTTCTGCTTGGCTAATTCAATTCCTCTTTTAATTAAAAGAGGATTGGCTCCTGCAGCTACATTTTTTAATCCTTCTGTAATTATTGCCTGAGCTAGTACTGTAGCAGTGGTTGTTCCGTCTCCTGCAATATCATTGGTTTTAGAAGCAACTTCTTTTACAATCTCTGCTCCAAGATTTTCAATCTTGTCTTCCAATTCAATTTCTTTAGCTATTGTAACCCCATCATTAGTAACAGTAGGGGCGCCAAAACCTTTGTCTAAAATGACATTTCTGCCTCTTGGGCCAAGAGTGATTTTAACTGCATTAGCCAGTTTATCAACTCCTGATTTAAGTTTTTTTCTTGCTGCTTCTGAGTATAGTATTTCTTTTGCCATATTATTATCTTTCAATTATTGCTAAAATATCATCTTCTCTTGCAATTAAATATTTCTTTTTGTCTACCTCTATTTCTGTTGGACCGTATTTTGTAAAAAACACTACATCTCCTGTTTTTACGCTGACAGGAATTATTTTCCCTTCTGGAGATCTTTTGCCAGAACCAATAGCAATTACTTTTCCCATTTCCGGCTTTTCTTTGTCAGCCGTATCAGGCAAAAAGATTCCGCTTTCTGTTTTAATATCCTGATTCTGCGGTTCTATTAAAACATAATCGGATAAAGGTGTAATTTTCATATTGAATTAAATTAATTTTCTGCGAGTAGATTTTAATATGATTAGTATTCTATGTCAAGAAAGATGAGTTCCCCCTTCTGTCGATACTACGGCAGAAGGGGGACACTTTCCGAAACCTCCTCTGTGATGACCATGGTTCCCGCCGGGATCTCAATATCAAGACCCGAGCGACAAACCCTCAACTCCATGCCTGCCCAATAGAACAACCAAGCATGGGTCTTGCTTACACAGACGGCCTCCCTTGCTTTTCCAGGAAGAACTCCATCCTGGAATAAAGAGTCGACAATCTTTTCGGCATTCTCCGTTCTCGGCAGTTCTCGGGCAGGCTTTCCGTGTCTGATCGTATCCATCCCGACGAAAAGATTATCGACGGGAAAGACTTTCAACGGCATGTTACCTCCTCAGTCTCGGAACAAAGACCTATTCCTGACTGCAAATATTATATCATATAATTACCAGATTGCAAGCTTTGACAAATTAACCTACTAGTTGTAGATATAATATATTAAACGCACATTTGTGCGGAGGAGGTGCTTGATGAATAGGCCTAATCGTCGATTCGTGGTATTGGTGGATAGGGCTGGATACGTAGTAGGGTTCTCAGAAGTTGTCCGGATAAGAAGGCAATCTACTACTCTCTTCACCATCTGGCATGATCTAGACCAAGGCAAATGGATAGCCCAGATCCAAAACCCAAGACTGAAGCCGGAAACGATCAGCGCAACTCATCTCCAGGATGTATCCTGGAAGTGCGGATACGACAGCGATGATCTTAGGCAGCTCAAAGACGTCTTTGAGCTAACTCATCCTTCTCGCCTGGATGTAGCCACGATCCTACAGGTTGAGAAGAAAAACGTGTTCATCTCTCCCGCGCCCCGGAGGCAGTAGTTTGCTACTGCCTCCCCTTGTTTATTGACCCTATTCCTTTTTTTTGATATATTGATATATATCAAATGAAGAATTTAATTCTCCAAATTATTGCAGGAATGCTCAGTTTGTATCTTTCCTGCCTATTCATTCCCGGAATATCTTTTGAGGGCTCAGTAAAGATATTTTTGCTGGCAGGGGTAGTTTTGGGAATTCTTAATTTCGCCTTGAAGCCAATCCTTCATTTTTTCTTCTTCCCGCTGAAATTGATTACTTTTGGATTATTCGGACTGGTGATTAATGCAGGATTAGTATATATTTTAACCGAACATATATTTGCCAATGAATTTACTGTTGCAGGATTGCTTCCGCTGTTATTCACAACAATAGTTGTATCTTTCTTCAGCGCCATGCTATACTCTGCAACAAAATCATTTAAGAAAGAATAATATGAATACAATATTAATGATTGCCCAAATAGTAGTTTCTTGCGCTTTAGTAGTCTGCGTATTAATACAACAAAGAGGTTCTGCCTTGGGCTCTGCTTTTGGACAGGAAGGTAGCACCTTCTATGGCAGCAGGAGGGGCCTGCAGAAAAAAATCCTTTATCTTACAATATTCTTAGGCATAGCTTTCATTGCCCTATCTATGCTTAATCTGTATTTCTCGAAATAATTTAATCTCAATCTCTTGAGTAAATCTCATTTTAAGTTACAAAATTTAAAATCAAAGCTTTACCGTAAACATACCTGGTTAAGGCCTATCCTGGCCTTTAACAAAAAGGAGTTTATTTCTTTTTTCGTCTGTATTTTCTGTGTCATTGCATTTAGCCTGCTTTTGATTTTTGATTTCTACTACAAGCATACGAATATAGTGCCGGATCAAGGAGGAATTTTGATTGAAGGGATTGTCGGACAGCCAAGATACATTAATCCAATCTATGCAGAAAGCAATGACGTAGATAGGGATATTACCAATCTCATCTTTTCTGGCTTGATGAAATATGATTCCAAAGGAAGCCTTCAATATGACCTTATCAAAAGATATGAGACAAAAGACGATGGAAAAACATATGAAATAGAATTAAAGGATAATATATATTTCCATGACAATGAAAAGCTTACGGCTAAAGATGTAGCTTTTACCATACAAACAATCCAGAATCCGGATTTCAAAAGCCCGCTATTGGCTAAATGGTTAAGCGTTGAAGTACAGATAATTTCTGATCAGAAATTAAGGTTTGTTTTAAAGAACCAGTATCCGGGATTTCTGGAAAACCTGACAGTCAAGATAATTCCAATGCATATCTGGGAAAATGTATCGGCTGAGAACTTTCCATTATCAGCATATAATTTCAAGCCAATAGGCTCTGGCTTGTTCAAATTTAATGAACTCATCAAAACAAACGATGGAAAGATAAAGGGCATAGTTTTGGAAAGAAATAGCCGCTACTACACAGAAGAGGCTAAGCTTAATCAGGTAAGATTTGTGTTTTTTGAGAATGAGGGCAATCTGGTTGCTGCAGCCAAATCAGGAATGATTAATGCAATGGCTCCTTCATATCCGGAGGACAAAAACAGCTATGAGGGATTTAATGAATATGCCTTCACTATGCCAAGATATTTTGCCATATTTTTCAATCAGGGGAAAAGCTCATATCTTGAGAATAATGATTTCCGCCTAGCTCTGGCCTATGCTACCAATGCAAAGGAGATAAAAGAAAAAGTATTGAATAATGACGGGGAAGTTGTTGTTTCTCCTTTTCTGCCAGATATATTCAATATGCAGAACCCTGCCAATGCTATCAAATATGACCCTGGCCAGGCCAAGCAGATATTATCAAAGCTTGGATTTGAATTAAGAGATGGGTTTTGGATAAAAGTAACTAAAGCAACAACCCAGACAATTACCAAAAACCTTTCTTTTGGATCAAAGGGAACTGAAGTAGAAAAACTCCAGAAATGTTTGTCTAATTATCCTGACGTATATCCCAGCCAGAAAATTACTGGATATTTCGGGCAAGAAACAAGGGATGCAGTGATAGCTTTCCAGAATAAATATCCCGAAGATATTTTGAAACCAGCTGGAATAACCCAGGGAAACGGAAAGGTGGGCTCAGCCACAAGAAAGAAATTAAATGAACTGTGCTCTCATACTCCTGCCAAAGAAGAGCCTGTAAGGGTTGTTTTGACGATAAGCAAGGATCCTTTGCTTGAAGCAATAGCCAATAAGATAAAGGAACAATGGGGACTGGTAGGAATTACTGTTGACATAGATTCATACGAATTAACCAAGTTAAAACAGGAGATAATAAAAGACAGGAATTATCAGGCCTTAATCTTTGGCCAATTATTAAGCATAGTTCCTGACCCATATTCTTTCTGGCATTCGGACCAGAAAAACTATCCAGGACTTAATTTAGCTAATTATAGCAATAAAAAGGTTGACAAATTGCTAGAAGATATTAGAATAGAAGAGAATTCAATTCTCAAGATCTCTTTGCTGGAAGAAGCCCAAAAGCTTCTTCTAGAAGATATACCGGCAATATTTCTGTGCAATCCTAATTACACATATTTTGTTTCTAATAAAATAAAGGGAATAAATTCCCAATTGATAGCCGACCCTTCTGAAAGATTTGCTGATATCCAGAACTGGTATCTAAATACCCAGCGTTCATTTAAAACAAGCCAATAAGCCCTCGTGGTGAAATTGGCAGACACCTTGGTCTCAGAAGCCAAGGACCTCACGGTCGTGCTGGTTCAAATCCAGCCGAGGGCACTAGTAAATTTCTAATATAATTAAAAATATCTCGCACAACAGATATATATTAATCGTTGCGCAATTTGATTATGGAAAATATAAAGACAGAAAAACTTAATAAAGCTCCCCACAGAGAAGAGGGGCTAAAGATCATTCCTTTGGGAGGAATGGGAGAAGTAGGAAGAAACATGACTCTTTTTGAATACAAAAGGAGAATATTAATAGTTGATATGGGATTTAAAATGCCAGGGGAAGATATGCCTGGGATAGACTTTATCATACCCAATACCAGCTATTTGAGAGGCAAAGAAAGAAATATTCTTGGAGTAATATTTACCCATGGGCACTACGATCATATTGGAGCTGTCCCCTATTTGATTGAAAAACTTCATTATCCTCCAATGTTTGCAGGAGCCTTATCAAAAGCAATTATCTTAAGAAGACAAGAGGATTTTTCTCATTTAAAGAAATTGCAAATTGAGGAAATTAAGGATGGGGATAAGATAAGATTGGGACCATTTACTGTTGAATTCTTCAAACAAAATCACAATATTCCCGATACTTTCGGATTATTCATTAATTCTCCTGTGGGAAATATAGTTTTGAACTCTGATTTTAAATTTGATCCTGATCCTGTATACGATACCCCAACTAACTTTAACAAGTTAAGCAATCTAGCCAGAAGAGGAGTAACTCTTTTGATGGCTGACTCTACTTGCGCAGAAGAGGAAGGACATTCATTGTCTGAAAGAACTATCATGGAAAATCTGGATAAGATATTCAGAGAAGCGGAAGGAAAGATTATTGCTGCTAGCTTTGGTTCTTTGATTAATAGAATACAGCAGATTATTTCCTTATCTGAAAAACACAAAAGAACGGTGGCCATTGATGGATATAGTCTGAAAACCAATGTGGAAATTTGCAAGAAGCTCGGGTATATTAAGGCCAAGAAAGGAACCATCATCTATCCAAGAAGCATCGGAAAGATTCCAGATAAAAAGATAACATTTCTTTGTACTGGCGCTCAGGGAGAAGAACAAGCAGTATTAATGAGGATAGCCAATAAAGAATACCAGCATATTGAAATCAATCCAAAAGATAGCGTCATCTTTTCTTCTTCAGTAATACCGGGAAATGAAAGAACAGTTCAAAGATTAAAAGACGAACTATATAGGCAGGGGGCTAAGGTCTATCATTACAAAATGATGGATATCCACGCTTCTGGCCATGCTTACAGGGATGAATTGAAACAATTAATGGAAATATTTAAGCCGAAATTCTTCATTCCAATGCATGGGCAGTTCTCTATGCTGTATAACCACGCTGAATTAGCTAAAAAGGTAGGGATTAAGCCAGAAAACGTTAGGGTTTTGGAGAATGGAGAAATTGCTAATCTTTCTCCCAGGAAAATGGTAATAGAAAAAGGCAAGATTGCTTCCAACTATATCATGGTTGATGGATTAGGCATCGGAGATATGGGAGAGGTAGTTTTGAGAGATAGGCAAGCCCTAGCCAATGATGGAATCTTTGTGATCATTGCTGTTGTTAATGCTCAAACAGGAAAAGTGATAGGATCTCCAGATATTATATCCCGCGGATTCATTTACTTGAGAAAATCTAAGGATTTATTAGCCCAGACAAGAAAACAAACCGTTACCTTGATAAACAAAACAGCGGGCCAAAATCAAAGCACTAATTGGACTTATGTTAAAGATGTCCTAAGAAACAGACTAGGCGATTTCTTATTCCAAAAAACAAAGAAAAGGCCAATGATTCTGCCTGTTGTCATTGAGGTGTAATCTTGACTCTTCAAGCTTAAATGCGTAAAATGGGGGCAGTGCACAGAAGGCACTGTGCTTTCTGTATTAACAAGTTCACCCGGAAAGGAGATGAAAAAAGTGAGAAGAAAGATAATCATCAGCATTCCTGGAATGCACGGGATCGTTGATTTCCCGAGAGTTGATGAGCTCATCGAGAGCAAGAATCGGGCTACTGGAAGCTCTCTCAAGAAACTTGGTGTTTCCCTTCCAGATGATGAAGCCAAGGCCTTGGCCCTAGATCTCTTCTATCATGAGCGATTCGATGACAATGGTCTTGGTAAGAAGTTTTCCGAGGTTTTCGTCATCGGAACATACAAGGTCTTCCAGCTGCGTCGCGGGACAAGACATTCCGAGTCTAACCTCGTCATCTGGCAGCTCTCCAGTTCATTCATCCCTAGCGACCGCATCGCCCGCTTCATGCCCTCCCCGGAGTGAATACCTAGATGCCCGCCGTTATATAGTAGATAGACGGCGGGCACCCTCATATTTACTTGACCAAAAGAATAATAATTGTTAGTATAGAAACACAATATGAAACTTTACGAATTAACGCTCTTAATTTCCCCTAATGTTTCAGAGGAGGAATTAAGCAAGACAATCCAAGATCTCAGAGTGTTTATCTCCGATTCGCAGGGAGAGATAAAGACAGAGATTTCAGCTATGCCGATAAAGCTAGACTATCCTGTAAACGGTTTTTCAACCGCATACATGGCAAGTTTTGATTTAAACTTTATCCCAGAAAAAGTAATTGATCTGATGAAATTTATTGAAAATGATAAATTAATCATTAATCATATTATCTTTGCTAAAAAGATTTCTCCTCCTAGGCCAGAGAGAGGAGCCTTCAGAAAAAAAGCAATAGAGAAGGCAGAAGAAACAATAGCCCAGGTTGAAGAAGAACAGCCAATTAAAGAAAAAAAGGTCGAGTTAGAGAGTCTAGGCCAGAAATTAGACGAGATATTAGGAGAAGAATAATATGAATCTAAACAAAGTCTTTCTTCTAGGAAACTTGGCTTCTGATCCTGAAACTAGAACTACCCAGACGGGTCAGATAGTTTGCAGTTTCAGAATGGCTACTAATAGGGTTTGGTTTGATAAGCAGAGCGGAGAAAAGAAAACAAAAGCTGAATTCCATAGAATAGTTGTCTGGGGAAAATTAGCTAATGTTGCGGCTCAGTATCTTACTAAAGGCTCATTAGTTTTCATAGAAGGACGACTAACAACTAGGGGCTGGGAAGACAAATCAGGAAACAAAAGATCAACCACTGAAATAATTGCAGAAGGTCTGCAATTAGGGCCAAAAGGAGCCAAACAAAATAGCTCTCCTGCTCAAGACAAAGAAGCTCCTGTTGAAGACGATATTCCGATTATTGAAGAAGAAGAAAATATTGATGTCAGCGATATACCATTTTAAATCTTAAATCTATGGAATGCTATTTCTGTAAACAGAATTCTAGAGAAATTGATTTCAAGAACGTAAAACTGATTAAGAAATTCGTAACTGGATTGGGAAAAATACGTTCAAGGAAAGCAAGCGGATTATGCTTGTTTCATCAAAGAAGGGTAGCTAATGCGATAAAGAGAGCAAGAAATCTAGGACTATTATCACCAACTTCAAAAAGTTAAACAAAAGATCCTGAAAACCAGGATTTTTTGTTTGACTTTAAGGGTTAAAGGGTAATAATGAGGGTGGCTCCTTATCACGGGGGACCGAGAGGAAGTGGGAATGCCAAAGTAAACAATGGATCACCTCAAGATCTTCAACCCGTGAAAGACGGGGTGCTAAACGTTGGACGAACCAGCACCTCGTCTTTCTATTTAATAGATTGACCTCTTTAATTATTAGAGAGATAATAAAAGTAGCTCCTTTTCTCGGGAGCTAAAGGAGGAACGATCGGCGATGAAAAAAAGACTAGGCATCATGCTGCGCGACGGAGACATCATGTGAAGGTTCCCGAAAAAGAGAAGGGCGGGGACGGGCTACAGTAGTCCACCAGGATGCAGCCCGTCCCCCTACCCCTATTTCACAGATTCAAAGAATGAATCTTTTTTATTTAAAATAAGGTATAATAGATGCAGCAGCTTCAACGGGCACAAAGTGAAAGGAGGAAATGCAAGGTAGTGACGACATTCCCGTCCAGGGAGGGGGGAAGGAATCTTCCTTGGGAGTCCCCTCTCCCTCCCTCTTTTGCTCCTTAATCATTGACTTTGTCTTTGAAGATATATTAAGCTAAAACAAGCCTACGGGCCCGAGGGAGAGATAGAAGTAGGCTTTTCCGCCCGATCGGTCTCTTCTGCTCTCCCTCACTTTCTATATAAATCAAAACTCACCTATTTCTGGGTGAGTTTTTAGATATAATTATTTAAATCTCTGCTTCTTTTGCTTTCACTACTATATCTTTCTTAATTTTTTCTGCTATCTTTGGATTTTCTTTAAGGAACTGTTTGGCTCCTTCTAATCCTTGGCCTAATTTTTCTCCTTCGAATTCCAGCCAAGATCCGCTTTTTTTGATAGATCCATATTTTAACCCTGCATTGATTATATCTGCAAAGTAAGAAATGCCTTCATTATAGTATATATTGAATTCTGCGATTCTAAATGGTGGAGCTACTTTATTTTTGATAATTTTCCCTTCTACCATAGTCCCTATTATCCTATCTCCCTGTTTAATCTTTGCTTTTGGCTGCAATCTAATTCTGGTTGAAGCATAGAACTTGAGAGCTAACCCTCCTGGAGTAGTTTCCGGATTTCCAAACATTATCCCTATCTTCATTCTTGTTTGATTTAAAAAGATAATGATAGTTTTTGTTTTAGAAACAATGCCAGATAGTTTTCTTAACCCCTGGCTCATCAATCTTGCTTGCAAACCAATATGCTGATCTCCCATTTCTCCAGCTATTTCTGCTTTTGGAGTCAAAGCAGCCACAGAATCAATAATGATAATATCTACCGCTCCTGAGCGGACAAGATTCTCTGCAATCTGCAATGCCTGTTCTCCTGAATCTGGCTGAGAAATGAGTAAATCATCAGTTTTTACTCCTATTCTTTTTGCATAGGCAGGATCTAGAGCATGCTCTGCATCAATGAAAGCAACAACTCCTCCAAGTTTCTGAGCTTGAGCGGCGCAATGCAAAGATACGGTTGTTTTTCCTGAGGCTTCTGGCCCAAATATTTCTACTATTCTTCCTCTTGGAAGACCACCGACCCCTAAAGCCGTGTCTAAAGAGATGGAACCGGTAGGGATAGCATCTACTTCCTGCTGCTTCATCTCCGTTAATTTCATTATTGAACCTTCTCCAAATTGGCGCTTTATCTCATCAATTGCTTCATCTAATGAATTGATTTCCGGTTTTTCTTTTTTTCTTGGCATATTTTTATTGGTTAATGAATTTAAAGGTTGAAAGCATTTGATTAAAAATATCTTTTTGGTTCTCAAATAAATATTTTTCCTGCCAATTCTTTAGATATGGAACATCCCCATTAATGCCCGCGTCATAATTATAGCGTAAAACTATAGTCATATTTTCATCAATTTCTAAAAAATATGAATCCATATTATGGTATGTGCCTTTTTCCCCGATCATATGTACCAAAACTGCGTTATTTTTTCCAAACATTAGTTGTTGCATTTCTCCGCCCCGATCTTCTGCATAGTAGGCTAAATCTTTATAATTATCATTAATCCTGCATATTTCAAAATATATATATTTTATATCCTCAAAAGGAAAAGATTCTAATCCTGGAGAATAGATCTGATAAGCAAACTGAATCGCATCATTATCAGTTAGCAATGTTGGCGAATAATCTTCTTCATGGGCATATACTTCACAGGGATCTGTCATGTTTAATCCTAATAGGCTAGATGGATATTGTATTTCATAGCCATATTGATCATTAGTATATGTTTTCCATCCTAAATCTTTTGGCCAGAAAACCCAAGTTAGAATCCCTGCGATAACTAAAATTAATAGTACAATAATTGGAATTAGTATTTTTTTATTCATATTTTTTTAATTAATCAATTTCATTGTAATCCTTTCCAAAATCTTTTGGTTCGTCATCATCATTGAATGTAACTGCTCCTCCCTCAATCTCTTCTTCCACTCCTCTATATACCTCTCTTGCTTTAGCTCCTTGTCCAGGCCCTATCACTCCTTTTTCTTCCAATATATCTAATAGTCTTGCAGCTCTGGCATATCCTACCCTTAATCTTCTCTGAAGGTACGATGCGGAGGCCTTTTTAGACTCCATTACGATCTTTTTGGCTTCTTCATATAAAGGATCGTTATCTCCGGAAAAATCTCCAGAAGAGGAAATCATTCCATCTTCTCCCATTGGTTTTTCCAAGGCCTCTTCTAATGCCTGGGATAATTCATCAATTCCAGATACTGATTGATTGTGGGCAATAAATTCTGTAATCCTTAATACTTCTTTTTCTGAAATGTAAGCGCCCTGTACTCTTCTTGGTTTGGAGATAATGGAAGAAAGGAATAGCATATCTCCGCTTCCCAAAAGCTTTTCAGCTCCGGCTGAATCCAGAATCGTTCTAGAATCAATCTGAGAGGCTACCTGGAAAGCAACCCTTGCTATTATATTAGCCTTGATTAAGCCAGTGATAACCTCTACAGAGGGCCTCTGAGTGGCTAAAACAAGGTGTATGCCAACAGCCCTGGCTTTCTGAGCTAATCTGACTATTCCTGCCTCTACATCTCTGCCTCTGGCAGCCATTAGATCAGCTAATTCATCTACAACCAAGACAATGAATGGCATTCTCTGTAATCCCTCTTTCCTGAATTTTCCATTCTTTTCTATCTTTGCGTTATATGATCCAATATTTCTTGCCCCTACCTCAGACAATATCTCAAATCTTTTTTCCATTTCTCCAATTAGCCACCTTAATACTCCCACCACCTTATTAGCATCATATACAACAGGGCCTAAAAGATGGGGAAGATCATTGTAGGCGGAAAATTCCACTCTTTTTGGATCAACCAGAATCAATCTTAAAGATGCTGGCGTATGATTGTACAGCATGCTAATTATTATGCTGTTTAATCCGATTGTTTTCCCTGTTCCTGTAGAGCCGGCAACCAGAATATGGGGCATTTTAGATAAATCAGCAAATACAGAATTTCCAATTACATCCCTTCCTACTACAAAATTCAAAGTATCCATTGTTCCTTTAGCCTCTGGTTCTGATAACAGGTTCCTTAATCTGACATTAGCCCTAGTTTCATTGGGAACTTCAATTCCTACCAATGACTTTCCCGGAATTGGAGCTTCAATTCTAATCGGATGGGCAGCTAATGCCAGAGCCAGATTATTATTTAAAGCAGTAATTTTTGAAAGCTTTATCCCTTCTGCGGGCTTAAAAGTATATTGGGTTACTGCCGGACCAACGCTGATTGCAGACATTTCTACATTAATGCCAAAATTCTCCAATGTTCTTTTGATTATTGCTGAAGCTGTTTCTATATCTCCGGCTACTGCTTTTTCTCTATCTTCTTCCAATAATTCTAATGGCGGAAGCTTTCCTCCTTCTATGGCAGCAGAAGGGGCCTGTATTAAGTTGGGTTGTATTTGTATTGCTTGTTTCTCTTGTTTTTGCGCTTTTGGAACAGGAACCGGCTCATCAACGCTTTTTGTCTTAAAGCTTGGGGCAAAGACTTTTTTAATGGCAAGTTTTGGAGCGCCATTCTGTTTTTGTACGACAATTTCTTTTTTTGTCTTTTCTTCTGTTTGAGCTTCTTTTTTTGGAAAGAAGAAAGAAAATCTCCAGACAAGAAATATCGCTGAAAAGCAAATCAAAAGATATATTGCCTCAACCACCCAGAATCCGAATATCTTTAAAAGAGGCCAGGACATTCCAGAACCAATCCATCCGCCATTAACAGAAAAACCAAATTGTTCTGTTAAGAATATTTTTGAATCTAAAGCTCCGAAGAATCCGCTTAAGCTAAAAGCAAAAGCAAGGATAGAAATCAAAATTGACTTCTTGTGTGAAATCTTTGCGCTTAAAAAAACAATTCCGATTGCCAGAAAACACAATGGGAAAACATATTTAGTTCTTCCGAAAAGATGCAAGAATCCCTTATCAACTAATTTCCCTGCTATGCCTGCCAGATTAACAAAGGAAAGAATGAAAAAAATACAGAGAAATATGAATAGGCCTCCGATAAGGATATCCTTTATCGTATCGGGCAATACCGATTTTTTATCTTTCTTTAAGGATTCTTTTTTATTTTTCTTTCTTTTTTTGCGGGCCATTATTTCAATTATACCTGCTTTTTAAGCCCTGTTCCAGCAGGAATGAGTTTGCCGATTATTACGTTCTCTTTCAATCCCCTCAATTCGTCTTCCTTTCCTTCCAAAGAGGCCTTGATTAAAACCCTTGATGTTTCTTCAAAAGATGCCGCAGATAAGAAACTGTCTGTTGTTAAGGCAACTTTAGAAATTCCCAAAAGCATTTCATCATAGGCAATGGGTTTTAGTCCTTTTTCTTTCAGTATCTCATTTTCTTTTATTGCTAAAGCTAATTCAACCACTTCTCCTGGGGCAAAATCACTATCGCCTTCGCTTTTTATCCTTACGCGGGAAAACATCTGCTTTACTATTGTTTCAATATGCTTGTCATGGATTGATACTCCCTGGGAAGAATATATTTTTTGCACTTCATTAACCAGATAGTTCTGGGCTTTTTCTCTGCCCGCTATCTTATACAATTTCTTTGGATCAAGGTTTCCTTCTGTCAATCTGTCTCCCGCTTCTAATTCTTGGCCAACTTTAACCCTAATAGCTTGCTTTGGATTCAATTTGTAAATCATTACCTCTGGTTTTTTAGAAGCTGATTTTTTCTTTTTTTCATCTTCTTTGACTTTTACCTTGATTAACATATCATCAATTTCTGTAACCACGCCATTAGTCAAAGACATGATTGCTTCTCCTTTAGGAACCCTCCTCTCAACAATTTCTTCCACCCTTGGAAGACCTTGGGTAATGTCTCCCACTCCGGCTACTCCTCCTGTATGAAAGGTTCTTAGGGTAAGCTGGGTGCCTGGCTCTCCGATTGACTGGGCAGCAATTATTCCTACTGCTTCTCCAATTTCAGCCAGTTTGTTGTTAGTCATATTAAGACCATAGCATTTCTTGCATATCCCTAAACGGGTTTTACAGCTTAAAGGAGATCTTACTCTTACCTTTTGGATATCTGATTCAGCTATCTTTTTAGCATCATCCCAGGTAATCATTTCCCCTTTCTTGACCAAAATCTGTTCATTGATTTTAATTTCTTCTAAAGAAATTCTTGAAGCAACTTTGAAAATGAAATCCTGCCCTATCTCATCGCTATCCTTTCTATAAACTGTAATCCCTTCTTTTTCCCCACAATCCTCTTCGGTCACAATAACTTCATGGGCAACATCAATTAATCTTCTGGTCAGATATCCTGCAGTTGAAGTTCTTAAAGCTGTATCTGCTGTTCCTTTTCTAGCTCCATGGGTAGAGATGAAATACTCCAATACCTCAAATCCCTCCTTAAATGAACTGATTACCGGCAATTCAATGATTTCACCAGATGGATTGATAACTAAGCCTTTCATTCCAGCCATCTGTACCGGTTGTGACCAGCTTCCTCTGGCTCCGGCATCAACAATGGCAAATACGGTTCCATTCTCAGGTAATGTTTTTGGAACCAATCTTTGTATTTCTGATTTTACTCTTGTCCACACTTCAATAATCTGAGAAGTTCTTTCTTCTGAAGTAAGAAATCCTTTTTTGAAATAATCTTCAATTTTTCTGACATCAGCTTCTGCCTTTTCAACCAATTCACCTTTTTCTTTTGGAACCTGCAAATCATCCATTCCCCAGCTCAATCCCGAAAGGGTAGCATATTCAAAGCCAAGTTTCTTTACAGCATCTAAGGCATCACAGGTAACCTGATTGTCGTATTTATGAATTATGATATTGAATAATTCCTTAATCTTTTTGGCATTAATCAATTCATTCTGGTATGGAAAATCTTTTGGAAGAGCTTCGTTAAAAATTATCCTTCCAATGCTTGTTTCAAATAATTTATTGTCTTTTAATATTTTAATCTCTGCTCTGATATCCACCAATTTCTGGCTTAAGGCTAACTTAGCTTCGCTTTCATCGGTAAATATTTTTCCTTCTCCTTTGGATCCTGGAACAATCTTTGTAAGCCAGTAGCAACCCAAAACCATATCTTGCCTTGGGGAAGCGATTGACAGTCCCGTAGCCGGTTTTAAGAGATTTAAGCTGGAAGCCATAATATCTCTAGCCTCCCTTTGTGCTTCTTCAGACAAAGGCAAAAATACTGCCATCTGATCTCCGTCAAAATCAGCATTAAAGGCCTCACAGACAAGAGGATGAATCCTAATCGCTTCTCCTTCAACAAGGCGGGGCTTGAATGCCTGAACTCCCAAGCGATGAAGAGTTGGGGCTCTGTTTAACAGAACCATTTTGCCTTCAATAACTTCTTCTAAAGCAGCCCAGACATCTTCTGTCTGCTGATCTATTAAATGGGATGCCTGCCTTACATTAAAGATTATCTCTTTTTCTAAAAGTTTGGATATGACAAAGGGTTTGAATATTTCCAAAGCTAATTTCTTTGGCAGGCCGCACTCGCTGAAGCGCAGGCTGGGATTGCCGACAACTACTGACCTTCCGGAATAATCAACTCTTTTTCCTAAAAGATTCTGCCTGAATCTTCCTTGTTTTCCCTTAAGCATATCAGCTAAGGATTTTAATAGCCTTCTCTGGCCAGTAGAAGCAGTAGTGGTATGGGCGCTTCTCATGCTGTTATCAATCAAGGCATCAACAGCTTCTTGCAACATTCTTTTTTCATTCCTGACAATTACATCAGGAGCATTTATTTCCAGCAAATATTTTAATCTGTTATTCCTATTAATTACCCTTCTGTATAAATCATTAAGATCGGATGAAGCATATCTGCCCCCATCCAATTGAACCATTGGCCTTAAGGCAGGAGGCAAAACAGGAAGAACGGTTAAAAACATCCATTCAGGCCTGATTCCCTGCTTTTGCATTCTTTTTAACATCTGCACTCTTCTTAAAAGCTTTCTGCCTTCAAGCCCTATCAATGTTTTTTTCTTTTCTTCCAGCCTAACTATTTCATCTGAGATATTAATCTCTTCAAATATCTTTCTTAATGTTTCGGCTCCTGTTCCGGCCTCAAAAATATGCCCATATTTCATAGAAAAATCAATATATTCTATCTCAGATAATATTCTTAACGGCTTGATATCGTCTATCTCCTTGATAGCCATATCCTTTAATCCCTTTATCCTGTCTAATTTCTCTTTAGCATTTTCCTTATCAGCCTTGGCTTCTTTCATTTTCTCCCTGAATTCCTTTTCAATATCTTCTACCACCTTATCCTTTGCTTCCTGGTCAATGCTTGTAACAATGTAGGCAGCAAAGTAGATTACCTTTTCAAGGCGCTGAGCAGGAATATCTAAAACCATTCCCATTCTTGAAGGAACGCCTCTTAAAAACCAGATATGGGCGCAAGGAGCAGCCAGCTTTATATACCCCATTCTTTCTCTTCTCACTGCAGAATGGGTAACTTCCACTCCGCATCTGTCGCAAATTATTCCCTTGTATCTGACTCCTTTGTATTTCCCGCAATAGCATTGGTAATCTTTTTCAGGACCAAAAATCTTTTCGCAGAAAAGTCCGTCCTTTTCTGCTCTCTGGGTCCTATAATTAATGGTTTCTGGTTTAAAAACTTCTCCATTGGCCCAGGATAATATGTCTTCGGGCGAAGCCATTTTGATTTTTATCGATGATATGTCTTCAACTTTCATAATTTTGATAATTATTCGTCTTTACTTTCTTTTTCTTTTAAATTGAGCTCGACATTTAAACCAAGAGATTTAAGCTCATTAACAAGTAAAGAAAATGAAGCTGGAATATTCGGAGTTTCAATCTTCTTTCCTTTAAGGATTGATTGGTAGGCGGCTGCCCTGCCCAACACATCATCTGACTTTATCGTCAGCATTTCCTGCAATGTATTGGCTGCTCCATATCCCTCCAATGCCCAAACTTCCATTTCGCCGAATCTTTGGCCTCCAAATTGCGACCTTCCCCCAAGTGGCTGCTGAGTAATTAAAGAGTACGGACCAATGGAACGCATATGAATCTTGTCTGAAACCATATGAACAAGTTTCATTATATACACATATCCGACAGTAACTTTTTCAGGAAATCTTTCTCCGGTCCTTCCATCAAAAAGAACTGCTTTGCCGTCTTCGGGCAAACCGGCAGCTTTTAATTCTTCCTTAATATCTTTTTCTTTTGCCCCAGACAAAGCAGGGGAAATAGACCTGTAGCCAAGTGTATGGGCTGCCCATCCTAAATGAGTTTCAAGAATCTGTCCCAGATTCATTCTGGATGCGACTGATAAAGGATTTAAAACAATATCAACCGGAGTTCCATCTTCAAGGAAAGGCATCTCTTCTTTTGGCAGAATAGTTGAAATAATCCCCTTGTTTCCATGTCTTCCGGCAATCTTGTCTCCAACAGTAATCTTTCTCCATTGAGCAACCTCTACCTGTATTCTTTTAACAATTCCTGGTTCAAGCTTGTGCCCTAATTCTGGAGAAAATATTTTTACTCCAACTACTCTTCCTTTCTTTCCATGTTCCATTAATAGAGAGGTA
>JAQTNP010000011.1 GCA_028713795.1 Minisyncoccota bacterium | reverse complement strand
ATGCCTCCATTGATTTTTTATTCAAATCGTTGCAGGATATTCTAGTTGTAAAATCAAGAATAGAAACATATTTTCCATTCTGTTGCCTTTCCTGTACTATGGTTTCGGCAATATTTTCTCCGACATTCTTTATTGCCATTAAACCAAACCTAATTTCTTTTTTGCCGACAACGGTAAAATTCTTAAAGCTTTCATTTATATCCGGAGGCAATACTGTAATTCCCATTCTTTTGCATTCCTGCAAAAGGAAAGAAATTCTTTCAATATCCTGCTTTTCTGATGCAAATACGGCAGCCATGAATTCAACAGGGTAATTGGCCTTAAGCCAAGCGGTCTGATATGCAATGATTGCATATCCGCAACTATGGCTTTTATTAAATCCGTATTGGGCAAATGGCAAAAACCATTTCCATATTTTATCTGCAATCCTTGGGTCAACTCCTTGCTTTTTGGCCCCATCAATGAATTTGCCTTCCTGCTCTTTTAGAAGTTTTTCAATCTTTTTGCCGATAGCTTTTCTTAATACATCTGCTTCGCTTAAAGTAAATCCAGCGATTGCTTGAGCTATCTGCATCATCTGTTCCTGAAATACTGGAAGGCCATAGGTAACTTCCAGGATATTCTTTAAGTTCGGATGCAAATATTCAATGCCCTTCTTTTTATTCTTTCTGGCGACATATTCTGGAATGAATTGCATTGGCCCGGGGCGGTATAATGCTAAAAGGGTGGCAATATCATTAAAATTAGAGGGTTTTAATTCTTTCAGCCATTTTTTCATTCCAGAACTTTCCAACTGGAATACGCAATTGGTTTCTCCATTCTGCAATAGTTTGAATGTTTTTTTATCATCCTGCTCTATCTTATCAATATCTATCTTTTTATTTTTAATAACATCAATTAACTTTAATGCTCTTTCAATAATTGTTAAATTCTTTAATCCGAGAAAATCCATTTTCAATAATCCCAGGTCTTCAATGGAATGCATTTCATATTGAGATACAATTGCTTCATCATTTTGTGTTGGATGCTGCAAAGGAACAAGATTATCTAACGGCTCTGCTGAAATTACCACTCCGCAAGCATGAGTGGAAGCATGCCTGGCAACTCCCTCAAGCTTTATTGCATATTCAATCAATGTTTTTACTTTTTCATCAGAATCATACATTTCCTTGAATTCATCTATCTGTTTTAAAGATGTTTTTAAATCAAAGCCCATTGGAATGAGTTTTGCAATTTTATCGCAAAACATATATGGATAATTCAAAACTCTTCCAACGTCTCTTATCACAGCCCTGGCAGCCATTGTTCCGAATGTAATTATCTGGGCAACTCTTTCCTGCCCGTATTTTTGGGAAACATATCTGATTACTTCATCTCTTCTTGTATCCGTAAAATCCAAATCAATATCAGGCATTGATATCCTTTCAGGATTTAAAAATCTTTCAAACAGCAAATTGTAGGGAAGGGGATTGATATTGGTGATATTGGCAAGATAGGCAACCAAAGATCCCCCAACGCTTCCTCTACCTGGACCTACTACAATCTTTTGGCTCTTTGCCCAATTTACAAAATCAGCAACGATTAAAAAGTATGGAGCGAATCCTGTTTTCCTGATTACTTCTATCTCATAGTCCAATCTTTTTATTGCATCTTTATCGTTCTCCAATGACTTATCCCTTAATCCTTTCAAGCATATTTCTTTTAAATGATCTGTAGGATCTTTTTTATTTTCCAATTCAAATGTAGGCAATTTGACTGATCCTAATTGGAATTCAAAATTGCAGGCATCTGCAATTTTTTGGGTGTTCTCAATCGCTTCAGGAACATCTTTAAATGCATCTATCATTTCTTGAGGAGTTCTTAAAGAAAAATCATCTTCTTTCATTGTTAATCTTTCTGGGTCGTCGGGCCTGGCTCCTGTATTTATTAACATCAAAATATCCTGGGCTTCAGAATCTTCTGGTTTAAGATAATGGGAATCATTGGTAGCTACCAATGGAATATTATGTTTCTTTGAAATTTCAATTAATACTTTATTTACCTTATCTTGCTCTGGAATGTGGGGGTGATGCTGGAGTTCAAGGTAGAAATTATCTTTCCCAAAATATTCTTGGTATTTTATCGCTAATTTTTCAGCCTCATTTTGTTTTCCGGATAGGATTAATCTTGGAAGCTTTCCTTGTAAGCAGGCAGTAAGGCAAATTAATCCTTCTGTGTGCTCAAAAAGCAATTCTTCGTCTATTCTTGGCTTGTAATAGTAGCCCTCAAGGTGGGCCTTGGTTACAAGTTTTACCAAATTCTTGTAACCAATCTCATTTTTTGCCAAAAGGATCAAATGGTATCTTTTGTTATCAATATTCGGTCTTTTCTGAAACATTCTTTCATTGGAAATATATACCTCGCATCCAATAATCGGCTTTATCCCAATCGCTTTGGCTTTTTTGTAGAATTCAACGGCGCCATAGAGAACGCCATGATCAGTTAAGGCCAAGCTTTTCATTCCTAATTCCTTGGCATAATTTAAAAGCCCATCTATTTTTGCTAAGCCATCTAAGAGAGAATAATGGCTATGGACATGTAGGTGGGTGAATTCTTTCATTAGACTATTATATATGCGCAATTAAATTTTTGCATTCAAGGGTTTTAGCAATAACTTGTCCGTTAATATTCAATCCGCTTAAATTGACTACTTCTTTGAATTTACTTTCTGAAAAATCTAAATCCTTTTCAATAAAAGAAGACTCAAAACTTCCCAAGCCGTCAAAAGATCCGTTTTTGATAAATATGTTGCCAGAAACTTTTGTATTTCTGACATACAGGTCTCCTTTCATATTTCCACTTTTAGTCATTATGTCTTTGGCAATGACTTCATTTAAGATAATATCATTGCCAACCTCAGTCCTGTTAAAGCTGATAAAGCCTTTTATCTGGCTTTTCTCCATATCAATATTGCCTTTGATTTTTGAAGCTAGAAAATTGATAACTTCCCGGATTCTTATATTTTTAGCAATGAAATTATTAATCTCGCTTTCATTTATATATATAGTCGTATATATCAATGAGTTATTTAGCTTGATATCTCCATTGATAATGCAGTTATTTAAATAAATGGCTCCTTGGACAGTTGAATTCTCAAGGTTTAATGTTGTGTTTATAGTTCTGCTTGACAAAGAAAATTCAGGCAGCAGCTTATTGCTTAAATTAGCCTCCCGTTTTTCTTTCTCGGCCTGGCGTATTTCAAAAAGGATATCATCGAATGTTAATCTTTGTAATGGTTCATCCATAATTTTGATTCCTTTATTATATACCATTCAAAAAAGAAGTGTAAAATGGTATGTATGGCAAACCTTAATTTAGAAAGGCGGCTATTAAAGCAATATACAACAATAATGGGAATAGATGAAGCAGGCAGAGGTCCTTTAGCTGGGCCTGTTGTCGCTGCTGCTGTTTCTCTAAATTCTTTAAATAACAAGAAATTAAAAAAAATAGTTTCTATTGCCAAGGATTCAAAAAAAATTACAGCCAGGCAAAGAGAAAAAGTTTTTGAAATGATTTTAAAAGAAAAAACATTGAAGTGGGGGATAGGGGAGGCGAGCAATATAGTGATTGATAGGATAAATATCTTGAATGCTACAAAGCTTGCTATGAAAAAAGCAGTTTTTAAAATTAAAAAGAATCTAAAACATACAATTTTAATTATTGATGGAAACCAAAGGATAAATATTGATTGCGATCAAGTGGCAATTATTAATGGAGATGAAAAGATTTTTCTTTGCAGCTGCGCCTCAATAATTGCCAAAGTATATAGGGACAGATTAATGGAGAGGTTGGATAAAAAATATCCTAAATACGGATTTAAACAGCATAAAGGATATCCGACAAAGAAACATTATGCCTCAATTAGAAAGAACGGATTGAGTCCCATGCACAGAAAAAGCTTTAATTGTGGATAATTGTTTGCATTGCCTTTTGTTTTTGCTAAAATATATGAACATGAAAAAACTAAGCGCTGAGAAGAAGAAAATACTATTCTTAATAGTAATAGCGGCAATTTTTCTAATTGCCCTTAGCATTATTCTCTTGCTTGTTTTTCTTAACAATGAAAAATCTTTGCAAAAAGACGAAAATTCGCAAGAAAAGATTATAAATTTCTTGGATACAAAATTCGGGGAACCAATTGATGTTGATAACGAAGCCGTAGAGGAATTTTTAAATACTGAAAATAAATCAAATGTTGAAATAGACCAACAAGCAATTTTAAATTTATTAAATTCAAAATAAATAATATGGAAATAAAAAATATTCTTATTAAATCTTCAGTATTAGTAGTTTTCTTCTCATTAATAGTGCTGAGTGGAATTTTTGCCTGGACAGACGCTCCAAG
This sequence comes from Minisyncoccota bacterium, assembly GCA_028713795.1. GTDB lineage: Bacteria > Patescibacteriota > Minisyncoccia > Minisyncoccales > PEYH01 > JAQTNP01. The sequence goes on along the minus strand of JAQTNP010000011.1, from coordinate 13,570 downwards.
TACTCCACCGGAGCTTAATACTGATCCACCTATTAATGTTGGAGATGCTACGCAATATAAATTAGGGACATTTGGTGCGGGAAACGGCACTGGCTATGGATTAGTATCCCTCGCCGCCTTCGCTGTCGTTGACCCAGCAACCCTCATGCCATATACCAACATAGATTTAGTAGGGAATATAGAAACAGAAGGAACCATTACGGTAGCTGGAGATATATTGCCAGAATCAGATGTAACAAGTGATTTGGGCACCTGGGATAATCAGTGGGCGAATATGTATGCTGAAACAATATATTTTAATAAGGGAAATTTTAACATATTAGATCCAACATATCAGATAGAAGGAACAAAATACGCAACATATGTTAGTGATATGACTGGATTGAAAGCAGAAACAGTAGGGGAATTGGAATTTACGGAAAATGAAATAGTGATTAATTTGTCAAAACAAGAGAAAGGATCTGATTTATGGCTTTTTTACAATATTGTAAAAAAGGATACCATTATTCCTTTTGTAAGTTCTCAGTCGCCAGTAGGATTGTATGGATATATTGATGGAGAAAATTTTATCATTAAAACCATTTCAGAATATTCTGGTAATGTAAAGTTGTCATACAGATTAATAGGGGAAAGGATAGATAATACAGCAACAAATAATTTATCAGATAACCAAAATATATCCACATTTATCAACGTGGATGAAATAAAATGAAATATTCTTTAAAAATAAAAATCTCTCTATCATTAATAATCTTTTTGGGAGTTTTTGTTTTTATAGACAAAAGTTTCGCAGGTTCTATCACCGACCCTACTATTACAAATTCTGATCAGTTTCCGCACAATGGAACGACAACAATTAGCACGGGTACCACTATCCCAATAAGTTCTGGAACAGTTTCTGCTCCAAATATCAGCGGAGTTGATAATGGCAGCTTAATATTAATTGGTTCTCTTGAATTATATAAGGACACCGTTTTTGTTATTAATCCCGGGAGCAAAATTATTAATCAAGGAGGCTATTTGATCAAAAACACTTTTGGCACTCAAATAGTCAAAGGATATCTTTGGGCTAAAGATACCGATAATGATGGATGTTTTACAGGGCCAATCAAATATACTGATCCTAATAATCCTAATACTGCACCGGCAACGGGGTATAGAAGGGTAAAAGATTTATCATACACGGAACCATCAACAGCAGATGATGATATCTATGGAGAGCCGCCGGCTTGTACTAATTCCTCTGATTTCTATATAACGATTAATCCACAAACTGCCACTGTTGTTAAATCTGCTAGTGATGTTGTAACTTCTACCACTATCTCTGTGTCTTGGACAGGGACTGCCCAAGAAGTATTATTTACTATTACAGGAATTCCTTCGGGGGTAACAGCCAATACATTAAGTAAGTGTACTAGTTTTCCTTGTTCTAGAACTCTAACGTTTACAATTTCTCCTGGCGCTATTGCGGGATATCATAATATTAATATCAATGCTACCTCGGGAGCGATAACTCACATTAAAACATTTCAATTAATAATCGATCAATCAACTTGTCCTAATTGCCAAACAAATAATACGGATTCATGCACAGGAACCTGTTCGTCTTATTGCGGAGCTTCTGCTTCGTGTGATGGTAAAACACCAAATTATACATGGACAAGTTCTAGTAATTGCTACTGGTGCAATTCTTCCTGTATATATGGAAGTTCGTATATTTATCCTTCATCATATTATCTTGATAGTGGAACTTGTTTCTATAATTGTCCTTTATCCTGCCAGATTGGCGGAGGAACTTGTTCTAGTGATTCATGCAGCTTACATTCAGAAAACAATATTTGTTATGTTCCTTTATGCACTAGTCAAGGATGTACATATTCTACAGATTTTAACCGGGAATGTGATGATTCTATTTGTACTACTGAAGGATGGGATAACTCTGCTTGTTGTACTAATGATTGTTCGTATAGCGGACAAGTTGAATGCGTTGGCAATGCTGTAAGAACATGCGGAAACTATGATTCAGATAGTTGTTTAGAATGGAATGCTCCAGTAGATTGTCCTTCTGGATATACTTGTTCTGGTGGTGTTTGCCAGGCACCATTTGACTTTTCAATGAGTTTTACTACCAATAATGGAAAGGTATTAAGATCATCAAGCATTTCGGCTATATTATCTACTGCTCTAATATCTGGAACTGCTCAAAATGTATCATTTACTATTGGAACTCTTCCATCGGGGGTGACAGCCAACACATTAACTACGTGCACTACTTTCCCTTGTTCAAGAACCATGACTCTTACTGTTGGCAGTACTGCTCAATTAGGATCGTACTCTATTACTGTCACTGGTACTGCTTCAGGTGGATTAACCAAGCAAGCTACATATTCTTTTAGAATATGTCAATGTACTAGCGGAGTATGTTGTGATGGCTGTAGTTATAGGCCGAGTAGTTATCAATGCGATACAATAACACAATATAGGTGTAGTAGTACTTCTTGTGGTGGTGATGTGCAAAGCAGATCGGCTCCTAAGTATTGTTCAGGTTCTGCTAGTACATGTAGTGGAACAACCGGAACCTATAGTAGCTGGACTACAGAAATGGATTGCCCATCCGATATGAGATGCGACAGTTCTGATTATTCTTGTACTAGCGAAGGTTGTGATTGTACGTGTACGAGTTGGGTAAATACTGGTATCTGTGATTATTCGCAATCATGTATGACACAAATCAGAGAGTGTCCAAATAATTGCGATAGTGAATCAAGGTGTGTATATAACTCTAGCTGTGTTGGCTGTACCAATGACTGCTCTTATTCTGGGCAGACAAGCTGCATTTATGCTAATCTGCAAACATGCGGATACTGGGATTCAGATCCTTGTTTAGACTGGAAGGTCACAAAGACCGCTTATTACGGTAGCTGTGGTGCAGCATGCGATCCATCCGTAAACTCAACTCACGTTATATGCGGTTGGTGGGAAAGACCATACTTTGAGTGTGTGAATGGCGCAATGATGTGTATATACTGCCTAGGAAGCAGCACTTGCCCTTAATATTAATTAATAAAAATTAAAAAAATATATGCAACAACAAAACAGAAAGAACTCAAAAAAGGGGATATTATGGTTTCTATTAATTCTCCTTTTGATAATTGTCCTTGTAATTGTCCTTATCCTAATTTTTAAGGGCAGAGGAAGGACAGATGATAAGCCTGTAGTTAAAGCCGAACCATATATTTTCTCCAGTATGGCTCATAATTTTAAGATAAGCGGAAATGAAGAAGAATACCCCTTATTTAGAGGTATTACGATAGATCCTTTCTATGCTATGGCTGGGAATACCCAGAAAATATCTGTTAATGCCATAGAAGGAATTGACTATATTACGTCTGCCTATGCCACTGTTGTAGATGATAATGGTTCCCAGACAATAGATTTGGAATTGGCTTCAAGGGTAGATGATATGGTCACTTGGCAGGGCGAATGGACGATAAGAGCTGTTTCATCAATGGATTATCCTATAAGCTTTGTAGTTGTTGATAAAAGCGGTAATTCTAAAAAGATTGATATTTTCTGGACAGGACAATCTTCCATACCTGTATCTGTAAAAACGCCAAGTATTTTAGAAAGGATAAAAAGTATATTTTCCATTCCAAGTGCCAGAGCTGGTTTTGTTAACACCCAAACAGGAACAATAAATACTGGTCAATTTCCGCACAGCGGAAATATTACAATTAATTCTAGTATCGCTTTTGGTCCGGGTATAGGTTCCCCATATATCACAGGTGTTGATGGTGGTAACGTTATTATCCCCTACGGAAAAACCTTGGAATTAAAACCTAATACATATTTTTTAGTAAATGAGGGGTATCAGATGATAAAACAAATGGGAGGCTATTTAGCGGTAGCTCAAGATGGTATAGCAGGAGTATATTCTGGATATCTTTGGGCAAAAGACAGCGACAATGACGGATGTTTTGATATATCTACCTTAAGATATAATAATAGTCCAACAACCCCAGATTCAGGGTGGGGGACTGGATACAAAAGAATTTCTGATTTGGATTACTATCCAGAGCCAGACGATCAAAATGCAGGAGAAGCTCCTGCTTGTACTGGATCTTCATATAATTTGAAAGTTGTTAAATTAGGAAATGGAGATGGAACTATTACCAGCGTTTATCCCTCTTTGGGAGTTTCTTGTGGGTCTGTTTGCGAGGTTGGTTTTGATTCGGGAACAACCGTAACTCTTAAGGCACAAGAGGATTTAACATCTAATTTTACTGGTTGGACAGGAGATTGCAAAAATCTTTCTCAAGGAACAGCAAATATTGGAGATTGCATAGTAGAGATGAATGGAAAAAAAGAGGTAAAAGCTACTTTTGAAAGAACGTCCGGATTGGTGGAAGTTACAAAGAGCGGGACTGGGACAGGAAAGGTTACTAGCGATCCTTCTGGAATATCTTGCGGATCTATTTGCCAAGTCTCATTTCCTTTAAATAATACTGTGAAATTAACTGCTACTGCTGATTCAGAATCATATTTTGTCGGTTGGTATAATGACTGTAAGGGAACAGGATCTTGCAATTTAAATATTTTAGGAGACAAAGAAGTGGAAGCAAAATTTAATTTAGGAACAATAACCACCAGTTATGAATTAAAGGTGAATAAAACTGGATCGGGCAATGTAAATAGTAATAATATTGCAGGAATAACTTGCGGTCCTGATTGTTCAAACTTATATTCTCCAAATACTATAGTAAAACTAAAAGCAGAGCCATCCCCAGGAGCAACCCTTATTGGTTGGACTGGATGCGGCTCTGTTACTGATGATATATGTTCTGTAACAATGACAGCGAAAAAAACCGTAACTGTTAATTTTTCAACCACAACAACATACTCTTTAGATGTGGAAAAATTAGGATCTGGAACAGGTACCGTAACAAGCTATCCATTATCTGGAATCAATTGCGGACCAGATTGTTTTCATGAGTATATTTCTGGACTAGAAGTGACTTTGACCCCCTCGGTAGATACTAATAATGTTTTTGTTGGCTGGGAAGGGTGTACAACAACCTCTGGGAATAATTGTAAAGTGGTGATGACATCTCCAAAAACAGTAAAAGCCACCTTTATTCCGGCTGGTAATATGATAACAATCGACAAGGCAGGCAATGGAGCTGGTACTGTAGCTAGTACTGATGGAAAGATAAACTGCGGTTCTGATTGCTCAGAAAATTATCAGAATAATGCCCTCGTTTCGCTTAATGCTTCTCCTATGGTTGGTTCATTTTTTGTCATATGGGCAGGAGCTGATAATTGCAATACCAATCCTTCTTGTACTTTTAATGTTACCTCTGGGAAAACAATTACGGCGATATTTTCAACAAGCATACCTAATAACTATACTTTAGCTATCTCTCCTCCTACAAATGGAAGAATTGCTGGCACATTAAACAGTACGCCAATAATAGATTGCGGATCCAACTGCAATAATAATATAGCGATGAATTCAACGGTTGTATTAACCGCCACCCCTAATTCGGGATATACATTTTCCAGCTGGACAGGGGCTTGTGCAGGATCAACCACAAATACCTGTACATTACTAATGGATAATCATAAGACAGTAGGGGCAATATTTATTTCTTTGGTTTCTCAGAATGAATTAAATGTTGATACAACAGGGACAGGCACGGGAACAATAATTAGTAACAATCCTACAGATGGAGGAATATCCTGTGGGTCCAACTGTTCTGAAATATATAATTCTGGGGCAAATGTAATATTAACATATATAGTTGATCCGGATTCTATGTTTGCCGGTTGGTCAGGGGACTGTAGTGGGTTATCAGCGTATTGTTCTGTTGCTATGAATGAACCAAGAACAGTTATAGCTAACTTTACATTGAAAACAAACAATACGCTTACTGTTTCCAGATCAGGGCTAGGAACAGTAACAAGTTCAGACCAAAAGATATATTGTGGAACAACTTGCGACTATGACTTTGCCTATGGAATAATTGTTACCCTAACGGCCACTCCTGGAAATGGATATAGATTCGCCGGATGGAGCGGCGCTTGCACAAATTCTACGGGAACTTGTTCAATAGCCATGCAGGGTCCTAAAAATGTTACCGCTATATTTGAACCATCTGTGTATGATTATTATTCCCTTAGTGTATATAAGGAAGGATATAATCTAGGATCCGTTACCGGAGATGGCATTAATTGCGGTACTTCTTGTCATTCACAAACAAAGGCCTATGGAAGAAATACTACAGTAACCTTAACAGCTACGCCATATGGAGACTCAAGTTTTGCTGGATGGAGTGGTGCTTGCTATGGAACAGGAAATTGTGTTGTAACCATGACCAATAACAAAAACGTTACGGCAACATTTAATGGCAATATATCTTCGGCATATACTTTGACAGTCAATGCTTCAGGTTCAGGAGCAGTAACCAGCTCGCCAACAGGATTAACTTGCCGCAATAGCGTATGCAAACAAACATTCTCAGCTGGTACTCCTGTAACTCTTACAGCTACTCCAGATTCAGGAGCTACATTTGAAAATTGGGAAGGAGATTTTTCTGGGATAGGATCATGCACATTAGTAATGGATAGAGATAAAACCATAACAGCAATATTTGGCGATAATGAATCATATAATCTTAGCGCGTCTAAGATTGGTACAGGTACAGGTTCAATTATTAGCCAATTGCCTACTGCTGGAGCAATAAGCTGCGGAAGCGGCTGTACAGGAGTATCTAAGTCATTTACAAAAGGTACGACCGTTTCTTTGATAGCTACTGCGATAGGTGAATCCACATTCACAGGATGGTCTGGAGTGTGTAATAATACAGTGCCTACCTGTACTTTTGTTATGGATAGTCCTAAAGATGTTGCTGCTGAATTTACTGCAACAGATGGCGGGGACACCCCAACATCAACAGTAAAATCATTGACGGTAAGTACGGATGGCGATGGATATGGATATGTCCAGACATCATCTGAAGATATCAAATGCGGAGATTACCTATTCTTTAAATATGATAAATGTAGCGCTACTTATGAAAATACAACATCGGTAACATTAACAGCTACTAAAGGATCAGGATCTTTCTTTGCCGGATGGGGCGGAGCTTGTTCTGGTACTGAGACAACATGTACTGTGTCTGTAGATAGCGTTAAGAATGTGACAGCTACATTCACACAAAGCGAAAAGTTCTCTGTGACGGTAAATAAATTAGGAACAGGAACTGGCTATGTAGGAGGCGGAGGCATTATCTGCCAAGCAAGTTGTACTACTGATACTGCTGAAAACTGGTCGAAAGGAGAGGTGATTACTCTTAAAGTATATGAGGTGTCCTTTGGTTCTGTCTTTGCTGGTTGGGGAGGAGATTGCTCTGGTACAGGAGATTGTATATTAACAATGAATTCTAATAAGACAGTTACTGCTACTTTTAACCTAGATGCTTCTAAGGCCTATGTTAATCTACAAAATTGTCCTGCTACTGGTTTAACTTCTGGTGTTTGGATAAAACATAATCTTTCATCATGGTCAGCCAGTAAAATGTGCGAAATGAATCATGAATGTACATATCAACCATTTGGTTGTTGGTTCTTAGGTTCAACAGGTCTTCGCACTTGGGCAGGGGGGGTTGCATCAAGCTATGGTTGGGCTGGATATTGTCTTGCTGCAGTGGCCTCCACATTTGATATATGTGTAAAAGATTCTTCCTCTGTAGCAGCGCATAATGATCTTCCGGCATGTCCATTTACCGGCACCGCTGGAACTGTTTATGCCAAGAATGCTGCCTGTGGTTGGGATTATAAATGTCAGGTTAATAAAGCAAGTTGTAAGCAGTCTTGCGGAAAAGGAGTAGTGGAAACTGATAGTACATATGGAGTGCAATGTAGATGGCCTCATTCTTGTACTCTTTGTATGGTAGGAGGTACTGGAGGAGTTCCTAGCACCAAGGTTCCATCTTTATTGTCAATTAAGATAACTATTGGTGGTACGGTGACCGGCTCACTTGCTATAATTTGTGGTGAGGGGAATGAAGGTGAATTAGGTTGTATTGCTAATGGAGAGGTTGGGGGTACTATTACTTTGGATCCTGTTGCTAAATCAGGATATGACTTTAAGAGTTGGGAAGGCTGTACCAGCGTCTCGGGAAATAAGTGTACTGTAAAATTTACAGCAGAAGAAATGAGTGCAAAAGCTATATTTGAACCAAGCTCTGGAGGCGGAACAACACCGTATACATTAACTTTAAATAAATCTGGAACTAGTACTGGAGCAGTATACGATGCTACAGGACAAATTAGCTGTAATTCTTTATGTTCTTCAGATACAGGTACGTTTAATAGCGGAGCATCGGTAATATTGACCGCATCGCCAGCAACAGGATCAACTGTCAGTTGGTCTGGTTGTACATCAACATCTGGAACTACCTGTAATGTTACAATGACTTCTCCAAAGACAGTTACGGCTACATTCAATAGTTCTAGCACAATAACATATACATTAACTGCAAGGAAATCTGGTACTGGCACCGGTACAATATATGACGATCTTGGAAAAATTGCTTGTACTTCTTCTTGCACTTCAGACCCGGGTACATATAATAGTGGAACAAAAGTTGTTTTGACGGCTACTCCTTCATCTGACTCAACATTTGTCAGTTGGTCTGGTTGCACATCAACATCTGGAACTACCTGTAATGTTACAATGACTTCTCTAAAGACAGTTACGGCTACATTCAATAAGGCATCAACAAGCTATACCTTAACTGTTAAGAAGAGTGGAACTGGTTTTGGCGCTGTATACGATACTACAGGGCAGATCAGTTGTAATTCTTCTTGTTCTCAAGATATAGGCACATTTAATAACGGAACAACTGCCGCTGTAACTGCTACTCCTCAATCAGGATCTACGTTTGTAAGTTGGTCTGGTTGCGACACTGTAACTGGAACTACTTGTTATGTAAAAATGAGCTATTATAAAATAGTAACAGTTACATTTTCTGGTACGGCTGTAAATGATCCAACATGCGGACCTACTACCTCATGCACATCTAGTTCGTCATGCGGATATTTCTACGGCAAAGAGGGAAAAACGAGATACTGTCCTGCGGGAACAACATATGTATCTCATATGTGCTTAGCTATGCCGAATAATCATGTAGTAACATCTAGCAATACTACCAATAGCGCTTTTTGTCAGACAGATTGTGATGGACTTATATGTCTTAAGACAGATGGTTGTATTTCAATTCAATGCAAGTAATTTAAAGATTATGGAGAACAAAAAAAGAATTTGGATTCATTGGGCGTTCTTGGCAGCAATCATCCTATATGTCTGTCTGTTCGCCCTTGAATCAGGAAAATTCTTCCAAAAAGGATGGGCTAGCTTAATAAAGACATTCTGATGAGAAAGAAAAAGAAAAAATCATTGAACAGAACTGTTTTAATTATTATCTGTTTTGCATTTGCAGGACTAATAGTTTTAGAACTATGTGGATTATTGGATAAAAAAGTTTTTGCTGCAACATTAGATGGTTGGAATTATAGAAAACTACACTCAATAACAGGATCTACTAGTGGAGGTCAAATAAATTATCCAATAAAGATTACCGTAAACTACGGAAATGGAACAGATAGTAATGGAGTCATGTATTGCAATGGAAATTGTAATAATGACTTTGGAGACATCAGATTTACTGGTTCCGATGGAACAACATTATTGGATTACTGGAGAGAATCTTATATAACATCATCCTCGGCAATCTTTTGGGTAGAAGTTCCATCAATTCCAGTTGCTCCGGAAGTAGTAAATATATATATTTACTATGGAAATACAGCGGCTATAACTGCAAGCAATCAATTAACCACAGAAATATTTTCTTTAAAAGAACATAAATCTAATGCAAGCTATTATCCCAATTATTCTTGGCAAATAGCTTCGGGAAAATTGAGAATGGATTCTACTGCATCCAGCCTTGGTACAGGATATATGTTTACTGTTGTTCCAAGATCTTGGATTGATGGAAAGTATATTAGATGGACTTGGAATGGATATTATAGTTCTACTTTAGCCAAATATTTTTATTTATCCATATATGATGGTGAGTATTCGCGATCAAGTTCAACAGACTTTCCTTCGGGAAGCCCGCTGATTACGAAAGGTAAGGGATTATTACAGAGATATTATGAAAATGAATATGGGGTATGGGGTCCATACACCAGAGAAATTTTAGTAAATGTTTCGACAGGAAATCAGGATTTCGTAACAATATTTTTTCATTTTGCTGATAGTTGGACAGCACAAACATTATATCTTAGCTTAGACGAGATGCAGATAAATACATCCAGTGGTGGAGTTGGTAATCTGTTAAGCATAGATTTCAGCAAAGCTGTAAACATGGAGGTTACCGGTGGTTATTTTGATTATGGACTATATAGGGGTTATATATCTTCAGAGCCCGTCCATGGTGATTGGGGACCAGAGGAATCATTAGATATTAATATTTCTACATATCCAATAGCAGAGGAGGGTTTTTATTTCGGTGAAGTAGTTGTTGGAGAATCATTAACACTTAACCTAGAAGTAATAAATGATGGTGGTATATCTGTATCTGGCAATCTAATATTGAGCAGTCCATTTAGCTGCAGTTCTTATTGTAGCTACAATGTTAATCCTGGAGAGAGTGCATTTATTCCAATAACCTTTGCACCAATATCCGAAGGACAATTTTATATTACTGGAGTATTAAGCGTAAGTGGCAGTAGTAACATTGATATTCCATTAAGGGGCTACGGATCGACTTCGTCAATATTATGTCAAGATCATGATGTTAAAGGATATGCCTGGTCTGATAATATGGGGTGGATTAGTTTTAGTTGTAAAAATGAAAATGTTCAAGTTGATTATGGAGTTGATATAGATGACAGTGATCCTGAAGCAGAGCAATGGAAATTATCAGGATATGCCTGGTCTGATAATATAGGGTGGATTACCTTCTATGATACTCAATTAACTGGCTGCCCTGATGGAAATTGCTCTGCCTGGATTGATACCTCAGTTGGGAATCTGCATGGTTGGGCAAGGGCTTGCTCTGTGTTTGAAAATGGATGCAGCGGAGAATTAAAAGCATCTGGATTAGGAGGTTGGGATGGTTGGATTAAATTCTATGACAATATGGCTAAACCTGCTTATGTGGACGATAGTGTTTTTCCTGCTGAATTTATGGGATACATGTGGGGTGATATGAATATTGGTTGGATTAGTTTAAATCATGAGAATAAGGAAGGCCTGGAAACTCATTATGCCGTGGAAATAAGCATAGAGGCAGGAGATCCTCCAACGATTATCTTTACCAAGGATCCGGATGGTAATGATAACTACTGCGATGTAGGTCTTGATACAGGAGATATTTCAAAAGGAATGGTTACTTTTGAATGGGAGTATAGCGATCAAGAGAATCCAGAGACCTATTTTGATATTAGGATAAGTCCAGTGGGGGATTCATCAAATTACATAGTGGATGAAACAAAGGACGCTACTTGTTCAGATACAGAACCTCCAATACTGTGCACTAATACCTGGAGCGCCTATATTAGTGATACAGAAGGAGAATTAGAATATGGACAGTCATATAATTGGGAAGTTCAGGTTCACAGTACGAAAGCTAAATCTGGCTGGATGCAGGCATCGGGCGACATTGGAACATTTACTACTGCTTCTGCTCCATATCCATGGGTGGATTTTACCTGGTCTCCTGAAGTTATATTAATCAATGATATAACAACATTTGATTCTTCTTTAAGTATTTCATATGGAACATCACCATCATATTTTTGGCAATTTACAGCTGATGCTGTTCCCAATAATTCATATCTACAAAACCCAACAACTACCTTTACTATTGAAGGGGATAAAAGTGTTACTCTTGGCATTACTGATTCTAATGGTTCTTGTCCTAAAACAAAGACAATAACCGCTACCTTGCCATTACCTGACTGGATTGAAATTCCTCCTGAATAATACAAACTATTGATTTCTTTTTAATGGTCTGGTATATTAGAAACCAGTTTCCTTAATTTAAATATATGGCCGTACCAAAAAAACATCATACTAAAGGCAGCAGGAATCAGCGCCGGATGCACATATTCATAAAGAGTCCGGGCGTTTTAAAATGTCCAAGATGCGGCAAGCCAATTCTGCCTCATAGAGTTTGCAAAGAATGCGGGTATTACAAGGGAAAAATGATAGTTGATGTATTTGCAAAATTAGATAAAAAAGAAAAGAAAAAGAAAGCAAAAGAATTAAAAGAATCAAAAGAACAGGCAGGAAAGGAATTAAGCATGGAAGATTTATCTAAAAAATAATATGGCAAGCCGTCATTTATCCAGAAGTATAGCCTTGCAGTCATTATATGAATGGGATTTCTATGCAAAGAAACCCGATACTTTGGATAAAATAGTGGAGAAGAATATAAAGGAATTTGCCGTAGGATTGGACGATCTGGAGTTCATTAGAAGCCTTGCTAGGGGCGTAGAGAAGTCAATTGATTGTATAGATGAATTGATAGTTAAAACAGCCCCAGAATGGCCTTTAGAGCAGATTAACATGCTAGATAGGAATGTTCTGCGCCTTGGACTATATGAATTGCTTTATGCCAACAAAGAAGAGGTTCCTCCAAAAGTTGCTATCAATGAAGCCATAGAATTAGCCAAGGTATTCGGAGGAGAATCATCTGGAAGATTCATTAACGGAGTAATGGGAACAGTATACAGTCAGTTGCAGGAAAAAGAAGAAAATTGCATAAAAGAAGATGATAAACAGCATATTGAAGAAGAAACAAAAGGAGAATAAGCAGAGTCAGGAGTTTTCTGTCTTTGAAAAAAAATTAGGAATAAATTTCAAAGACAAAAACCTCTTGGTCCAGGCATTTTGCCACAGATCATATTTAAATGAGCATCATAAGTTTTTCGTCCATCACAATGAAAGATTGGAATTTTTAGGAGACGCAGTAATAGAATTGGTGGTGACAGAATATATTTTCATGCATTTTCCCAGCACTGAAGAAGGAATATTGACGTCTTGGAGAGCAGCCTTGGTTAATAGCAGAATGCTGTCTTCTAAAGCAGAGGAGTTGAACTTTGGACAATATATATTGCTATCCAGAGGTGAAAAAAAGGAAGCTAGTAAGAAAGGCAAGGCCTATAAAGAAATACTGGCTAATACCTTTGAAGCTTTTATCGGAGCTTTATACATTGATGCAGGATATGATATTTGTAAAAAGCTGCTGATAAAACATCTTCTTTACGAATTAAAAATAATCATTAAAAAAAATCTATTTAAAGATGCTAAAAGTCGATTTCAAGAAATATCGCAGGAAAAAGAAAGAATTACGCCAACATACAAGGTAATTGCGGAATCAGGGCCTGATCATGACAAGCATTTCGTCGTAGGAATATATCTTAATAAAGATTTGGTTGCTAAAGGAGAAGGTTATTCCAAGCAGGAAGCAGAAGAAAACGCAGCCAAGAACGCTTTAGA
>JAQTNP010000010.1 GCA_028713795.1 Minisyncoccota bacterium | reverse complement strand
GAGAACGTATAATATTTCCGATTCAATGTTGCAACAGTTTTCTCTTTTTGATGACCGTATTCCCGGTTGGCAGATTTGGTCAGCAGGGGCAGCTATACCTACTACTTATGGAAAATTAATTTCTTCTGTAGGGAATGAAAAGATATATGAGTATAGTTTTGTAATTCCTAAAAACTTCAATTCCACTTCTCCACAGCAATACCAGAATATCTTTGGAGGAAAGCACTATCGTGTATTAATTACAGCAGTAGTTAGTGGAATAGCTGGTACAAGCTCTAGCGTCAGTGTAGATGATTATAGTGATGGATTGTTCAGTATTGAGCCAAATGATACATGTGTTGACTCAGATGGAGGCAAGAACTATTATACGAAAGGATCTGTTACTGAAATTAATCAATATACGAATTGGGCTCCAAATACTTTTCCAGACATGTGTGTTGCTGATAATATTCTTGGTAATTTAGCTGAAGCGACTTGCGCTCAGCATAGTGACGGAACGTATTATGGTAAGCAAATATATTATACTTGTCCCTTCGGTTGCTCTAATGGAGCATGCTTACCAGCTCCCTCCGTCACCGTGCTTTCACCAAGCGGTTCAACCCTAGTACAAAAACAACAGACTACTATTACATGGAAAACGCAAAATTATAGCGGTCTTGTTGGTTTAGACTTATATCAAAATGATAATTTTATAGTAAACATTGTTACGAATATTTCTGACACGGGTTATTATATTTGGACTGTCCCGATTACTCTTTCTGGTTCTGGATTTAAAATTAAAGCAGTGTTATTAAATACAAAAGCGGGCAGTGTAGCAGATTTTAGCGATACGCCTTTCAATATCATAGCCCAGCCTGTACCTAATTGTACTGACTCTGACGGAGGAAAAGACTATTATGTCAAAGGAACAGTCAAAATAAATAATACTTCATACATAGATTATTGTAGTGGGAGTGTTTTATTAGAATATTCTTGTCCGTCTCAACAGGATAGTTCCACAGGAATTTATTCAGCAGTTAATGTTGATCCATATGTTTGTGTTAATGGCTGTGAGAATGGAGCATGTAAAAAAACCTCTGATTGTTCCTACCGATACTGGTATGATGATACAAGTAAAGTATGCGGATACAAGCAATTCTGCGGAACATATATTTACAATGGCTTAAAAACTTTTACGACTAAAGAAGCTTGCGAATCATCTTTAGAGTCTATAGGTTGTCTGAATGTAATTACCTATGCTAAGAATCCTTCTACTGGGGAATGCAGAGTGCATCTTAATTCTTGCGGCATATTGCCTGGCTGGGTAAAAGTTGATAGCTGCCCTACATCTACGCAACCCATAACTCAGAACAGCCAGCTATCCATCCTATATGCTTCACTATTTCAATTGCTAGAAGAATTAGAGTTACTGAAGAAATAGCAGAAGAAAAGCAGCCCCTTAAAGGGGGTTGCTTTTTCTTTTATTTAGTTGCATAATTAGGCTATGAAAAAGATAGGGAAATTAAAGGAATATTTTGTTCCCGATGATAAAAATCAGCTAAGGCCGTATCTTTTAAGGAAAAAAACAGTTATTCTTGTTTTTCTAGTTGTTTCTTTGGTAGAGCTGTTATTTATCCTCAGTATTTTTAATATTATCCCATTCTCAAAATTCCTAGCTACAATATTTCCTAATGTATTGGTTGATCTGACTAATACTGCTAGGCAAGAACATAGCTTGCATATATTAAAACCCAATTTTTTGCTGGAACAGGCAGCCCAATTAAAAGCCAATGACATGGCTCAGAAAGGATATTTTTCTCATAATAGTCCGGAAGGTATAACTCCCTGGCATTGGTTTGATGAAGTTGGCTATCCATATACATATGCCGGAGAAAACTTAGCTGTTAATTTTTCAGATTCCGGAGTATTGCATCAGGCTTGGTTGGATTCCCCTAGCCATAAGGCAAATATCGTTAATGCCAATTTTACAGAGATAGGGATAGGGACGGCTACAGGAATGCATAAAGGAAAAGAGGCAGTTTTTGTAGTTCAGTTGTTTGGAAGACAGGGAAGTGTTGCTCCAATAGCAATAATTGAGCCAGAAGAAATAAAGCCAGGAGTTTTAGAAGAAGAATCTATTGTTTTAGGAGAAACAACCCAGGATAATTCCTTTATCTCCATTCAGAGAAGCGGGGAAGACGTAGTAGTAGAAACCGATTATGATTTTAAAGCTTATTCCTCTTTGTGGAGCAGGATATTTTCTTCTCCAGAAAGAATAATCAGTTATATACTGTTTTTCTTTGTGATAATAATGGGACTAGCAATACTATTTGAAATAGTTACTAAAGTAAAAATCCATTTCCCATCATTGATCGTCAATGGTTTATTTGTCATCGTAGTAATAGCCGGAGACCTTTTCTTTAATGATTGGGTAATACAAATAATAGGGCAGGTAATATAATTAAATAAAAAATATGTTAAAAAACATACTTATCGCAGTTTTAGGGATAGCACTAATAGTTGTACTAGCTTTCATCTTCTATTCTCCTTCAGAGCAAGGAGCAATAGGAGTAACTATTAAAACTATTTCAGAAAAGGATAATTTCTTTGATATTAAGGCCGAATACCCGCAATTTAAAAATGCAGACGAAAGCTTTAATCAGAAAATATCAGATTTAATAAAGGACAATATTGAGGAATTCAAAAAAGCTGGCCAAGATAATTGGCAGGCTAGAAAGGATACGGCAACAGATGAATTTCCGGTAGGGGAATACCCTGAAATTCCGTTTGATTTCATTACTACTTGGAAACCAGATCAGATAAATGAGAAATATATCAGTTTGTATATATCCATATACTCTTTTTCAGGAGGGGCTCATGGAGATCAGGCCACATATTCTTTCAACTATGACGTGGGGAATAAAAAAGAGATAACCATACAGGATGTTTTAAAATCTCAAGAAATGCTTAATAAGGTTTCTGAATTGGCAAAAACCAATTTAGAATACCAATATCAGGAAAAAGGAATAATGGTTGATGAAAGTATAAATCAAATGATTGCAGAAGGAATTTCTGCAAAATATGACAATTTCAAGACATTTACCTTCAATGCCAATTCTATGACTTTCTATTTCCAGAAGTATCAAGTTGGGCCTGGAGCAGCAGGAGAATTCAGTTTTGTCTTATACAATTCGATGCTGGGAGAAGAAAAGATAGGGTATATGGAATAAAATTCCTAGAAATAATTATCTACAGCGAACTTGAATTGCTCAATAAATAATGTTTTAAAAAACCTAGCGCTATTTTGTTCATAAAACAGAAGCACAGCTTTTTTATAATCTGCCTCATTTATTCCTCTATATGAAAGAGGGCAGATGTTGTTGGCTAATAAAACAGCGTTGCCTAATATTCTTGCTGTTCTTTTGTTGCCATCATCGAACGGCTGGATATATGAAATCATCAAGATTATTGCTAGTGCTTTGGAGAAAGGATCTTTCAATGAATTGATTTTATCTAAAGCAGAATGCAAAATTCTAATAATCTCTGTTTTACCTTCTATTGGTATATATCTTGTTCCAATTATCCTTACGGGACCGCTTCTTATGGATTGGTTAACTCCCAATCCTCTTGTCAGCATCTCATGTATTTTTTCTATGCTGAAAAGATCTAATTTTTTGAAACCGTCTTTATCATTGAAGATATAATCTATGGCATTTTTATGATTCAAAATCATTATTGCCTCTTCCTTTTTATGACCTCTTGCTTCTATTCTGTCCTTGATTAATATTTCCGTATCAATTAAGGAATATGTATTGCCCTCTATCTGGGAAGATTTCCAGCTTAATTCTATGGTTAATCTCTCTATCTCCTTTTTGAAAAATGTTTTATCTATTTTTTTAATTCTTGCCAGATATTTGTTATTACTTTCTTTGAGCATTTCTAGCTCTTTGTCAGAGAATAGTTTCGGCAATTCATTGATTATCTTTGGATCAAATCCTGTTTTTATTTTTCTTTCATCTGGTTCTTTGGAAAAATATGCAGTAGGTTCAAAAAATCCATTAATTTCACTATCTAAAGATAAGTAATTTACGGCTCTTCCTTTGCCCTCTTTTCTAATAAGTCCTTCCTGAAGCAATAAGTCTAAATCGCGCAAAACCGTAAAACGAGAAACATTATTCTTTAGAAAAGAAATAATATTGGCATTGCTAGCTTTTTTCTGTTTGGCTATATATTCCAATATCTTTATTTGGCGCGGATTTAATTGTTGCATATTTTTCTTTTAATTGTAGCATTTTGCAACAATTTATGCAACAATTAGCTATATGCCTGATTTTTTGATAGAATGTAAGCATGCTCGCATCTCTTAAGAAAGAACTGACAGACAATATTAATAAAAAGCAGGCAGTTACCCTGCAAAGGTTTTTTAAGACTGGAAAGGGAGAATACGGAGAAGGAGATATATTCATGGGGATAAAGGTTCCCGTAATGAAAGAACTTGCTAAAAAGTATATTTCTTTGAATTTTTCTGATATTCAAAAGCTTTTAAAAAGCAAATATCATGAAGAAAGAATGATTGCTTTGAGTATTTTGGTGAATAAGTTTAAGAAAGCAAATGAGATAGAAAGAAAAAAGATATACGATTTGTATTTAAAAAATACAAAATATATTAATAACTGGGATTTGGTAGATTGTACATGCCATAAGATAGTGGGGGCGTATCTGGACGGAAAGGATAAAAAGATCTTAGAGAAATTAGCCAGATCTAAAAACATTTGGGAAAAGAGAATATCAATTATATCCACCTTCTATTTCATTAACAAGGGTTCTTCCAAAGAGGCCTTAAAAATTGCAGAGATTCTTGTTAATGAAAAGCATGATTTGATACAAAAAGCAGTTGGCTGGATGTTAAGAGAAGTGGGGAAAAGATGCAGTCAGGAAAAAGAAGAAGAATTCTTAATGAAACACTATAAAACAATGCCAAGAACTATGTTAAGATATTCTATTGAAAGGTTTACAGATAAAAAAAGACAATTTTATATGAAAAAAAACTGATTTATAAGTAAATTGTGGTATAATGTATTTATGAATCCTCAAAGGATTTTTATTTTTATTGATGCGTCTAATCTATGGGAGGCCCAAAAATCCAAGGGCAGATTTCTAGATTATATAAAGACGATTGAATACATAAGGGGAAAATTTAATGGCGGCACGATTAAGGTTTTTTATTTCACGGCATATCCTAGAGAAGGCACTAGGGATTATAGCCTTGATGGCAAACACAAATTTTTTACGTTCTTAGAAAAAGGATTGAAATTCAATGTTACCAAAAAGAAGTTAAAAAGGATTAGTGTTTTTGATGAAAATGGAGAAACTATAGAAGAGAAAGGGAATATGGATGTAGAGATAACTATTGCAGCCATGCATAATATTAAAGAGTATGATATGGCCATATTTTTTACAGGTGATTCCGATTTCTTGCCCCTTGTTACATATCTAAAAAACAATAACAAAAAAGTATTTATCTTTTCTTCAAAAAATAATATATCGCAAGAATTAAGATTCGGCGCGGATGATTATCAAGACATCTTAGATATTAAGAATATCTGGGGAAAGGAATTAAAACATAGAGAGAAATTAAAATAAACAATCCTCCTTGCGGAGGATTGTTCTTGGATGTGATACCCCTTCGGTTTTATGCAAACCAAAAGACATCCTTATTATATCCATCTACATTATTGAAGTCAATAGATATTAATGCTAAATAGAAATATATGAGAAAAATACTAATTCCCACAATTATCGTTCTAGCTATTGTTATTGGTTTTGTAGTTTGGTACTTTTTGCCAAAAAATAGTACAGAAGAGAAAGTTCAAATGTTTCCAACCGAGGCTATCAATGGACAGAATTTCTTAATTACCCTGTTGGGCAATCAATCATCTGGATATGAATGGAATGCCAACTATGATGCAGAAGCAGTAGAATTTGTTACTAGAGAATACGTGGAAATGGATAAGACGCTGGCAAATGGAGCTGGATTGGAAAAATTTACCTTCAAAGCATTAAAAGAAGGGGTAACCCAGATAGAATTTGTATTTAAGAAGCCAGCAGAAGAAGACGATAAGGCAATAGATAGGATTTATTATCAGATAACTGTTAAGTCAAATATCTAATGAGTAATAAATTTATCCTCTATCTAGACGGAGGAGCAATGTCTGGAATATTTGCCGGAGGAGTAGTGAATGCTCTGGAAGATTTAAATATTTATCCTCAAATTGAAGCCATATATGCAGCTTCTGCAGGAGCATTTAACGCTGCCTATTTTTTAGCTAAACAAACCAAAGAAGGGCAAGAGATATATTTGCATCACATGAGGAAGAATTTCATATATCGCTGGAATCTAATTCCAGGAATTCCTCAAAGATTATGGCATAGATTTGTTAAGCCGGTTTCCAAAGAGAAAACGATTAATGCAGTAGATATTGATTATATCCTCAAGCTTATCAAAGAAGAGGTTCCTTTAAGGATAGAGAACATATTTGATAAAGGAATACCTTTTTATATCCAAGTATTGAATCTAGAAACCAAACAATCCGAATCTATCCTGGCAGATAGAAATAATATATACGATCTTTTGAAGGCATCTGCATGTATTGCTCCATATACATTTGAGAATGTTGCAATCAATGGAAAAAGATACATAGACGGAACAATTAAGGATCCCATGAATCTTAAATATCTTCTAGAAAAATATCCCAATGATAGGATTATTCTAATTACAGCAAAAAGAGGAATGAGCCAATTCAGACATCAAATAGAGTCATTTTTAGAAGGAAGCATAGCATCTTTAATGTATGGAAAAGAATTTCTTAAGATATTTACACAAAGGGAAAGATTATCAGATGAGAACTTTAAATTAGCCAAAGACAATTCAAGAATATACCTTATCAATGCCCCAAGTCATTGTCCTGTTAGGCCCAGAACAAAAGAACACAGCAAGCTATTTGATTCTATGGAAATGGGAAAAGAAGCAGGCATGAAAATCAAGGAGATTTTGGATAATTGAAAAAGAATTATTGCCAGGTATATGATCAAGGATATGACAAAGAAAGGTGTTACAATCGATGACTTGGCGGTAATATTTTCAAAAGGATTTGATGGGGTAGATTTGAGATTTGATGAAATGGATAAACGCTTTGATAAAATAGAAAATATGATTCTTGAGATTATTTAAAACGCATAGAAAAATTGGAGAGACACGTTGATGAATTGAGAGAAGCATTAGCCTTAAGATGAGAAAAGAAGATCGCCCAAAAGGCGATTTTTACTTTCCAAAATCATTAAAATATTGTAAGCTAACCCTATGATACTAATTACAAAAGACAATAAAATATCTGTTGGAGAATTAACCAAAATGTCTGAGAAGATGTTTGGCGGCCTCGTAAAAGCCGTTGTTGATGTTGAAAAAGGAATTATGGCTGTTGATGCTGAATTTCATTCTGACGAGGAAACATTTTTAATGGGAAGTGGATCAAAAAGGGTAGGGGTATGGGGAATTAATCTTCATCCCGCATTATTTGGTAAGGATGGTTTTATTGAATTTGATTCAATGATTAACTTAAAGTCTTTCATAGGAAATCATACCCGGGGCGTTGATGATCAAAAAATCAAAGAAAAAATCATTGAGATTGTTAACAATTTAGTAATACCTTCCTAAAATGTATAAATATATTCATCAACAAGCGGCTGCTGGAAGATGGCAAAAGTTTTCCCTTATGGAACAAATGGCTAATGTTGGTAGCGAAGTGGAAAGAGCTATTAGTTGGAAGGAAAAGGGGAATATAGAATACAGCAAGATGGCTATTGATAGAGGATTGGAGCTTTTAGACTTAACAATAGATGATCTTAAAAACAAAACACATCTTTCCGAACTGTTAAGATTAAGAGAATTGTTTGTAGACTATTTTTACTACGATAACGTTTTTTCTTCCGAAGATACGTTTTGGAGAAAATACTTTTACCCTTTTAACTACGCCGCAAGAGCGTCTCTGCGGTGATATCAATGAAACAATATAGAAGCTATAAAATACCGGATCCAAGAGTTGGTTTCTACGGAACAGGGCTGAATAAGGTTAAAGTAGCTGAAGTGAGGAAACTGGAAGAATTAGTTGAGCCGGTAGAGAAATATCTTACCAATCTTTTAGAGGTGAAGCAGATTCATCTGTCTTTAAGGTACTTAGGGTATCATGACGAAATCAACGATGATAATTTAAAAGACGCTAAAGAAAGAGTTTTAAAAATTTATTCAAAATATCTGCCAATTACCGTGAATATATCAAATCTCAGCGGAAGTTGGAAAAAACACCCTGAAATGGAAAGACAGCTGCTTTTTGCAGATATTAAGGATAAAAGATTGATACAGCTGCATAAAGAATTGGTAAAAGCTACAACGGTTTTCCCAATCTTCCAAGACGTAGAAGGAGTTAATTTCAGACCCCACATTACTTTAGCTGAATTGAATAAGAAACACTATAAAAAGATACCTAAAGAGTTGGAAGAATATATTAAAAATACTAAGATTAATATAGACATTACCTTAAAGGGGGCATATATCTGGGATAAAAGAGGACTAAGACAATTAATTTAATAATATGACATTAACAGTTGATCAGCAGAAATTAATTGAAGGCAATAATATAGTTGTATTGGCTACAGCGAATAAATATGGACAGCCAAGAGCTGTTCTTGTTGAGGTAAATGTTGTTCAAGGAAATAAAATAGTTGTTACTGATAACCAAATGAATATTACCAGCCAGAATATTGTGGAAAATCCCTTGGTTTCTCTCTTGGCCTTTAATAAAGACTATTCTTCTTTCCTTAGGATTTCTGGAAGAGCTATGCATTATACAGATCAGAGTCATATAGATTGGGCAGCAAGCTTGGAAACTAATAAAAACTGGGAACCTAAGGGAGTGGTAGAAATAATAATAGATAATGTAGAAGAAAGCAGATGAAAGCAATAATTATCTGTTCATCAATTCATCATCAGAATACTTTTAAGATAGCCCAGTCAATGGCAGAGGTTTTAAATTGTTCTGTCGCTAAAACAGAAAATGTTAACCCAGGTGAATTAAAAGAATACGATTTAATTGGTTTTGGATCAGGAATATATCTGTGGAAGAATCACAGGGGATTGATTAAATTAGCAAGAAATCTTACTGACATGGCAGGCAAATCTTCCTTTATCTTTTCAACCAGCGGGGATAAGAGCCATAATATTCAGAAATGGCACATAGCATTAAGAGACATATTAAAAACAAAGGGATTTAATATTTTAGATGAATTTAACTGTCTTGGCTGGGATACAATAGGCCCTTTAAAGCTATTTGGAGGGGTAAATAGAGGAAGGCCCAATGAAAATGATATAGAGAATGCCAAAGATTTCTCCAGAAATATATTAAGGTTATACACAATAAGCCATTTGTAATAAATAAAGAAAGATGATATATTGTTTTTGAGGTCGAATTAATCAATGAGATATAATATATGGATAAGAAAACAACAATAATAATTGGAATAATTGTCTTAGTCATTGTTGTGCTCGTAGTACTATACTTTACATTATTCCAAAAGCAAGAGCCAATTGTCCCAGAAGTTAGCGAGGCAGAAACCTCATGCACAGAGTCTGGGGGAGTTGTCGCTATGGCTTCCTGTTGCTTATCTTCAATGGATTTTCCAAGTACTTGTGTAATTGGAGCTTGCGGATGTTCTGCTGAAAATAGCAAAGAAACCAAAGTTTGCCTTTGTCCAGAAGGAAGTTGCTTTGACGGAACTACCTGCGTTGCTTTTGAAGAAGTAATTCCAGTGAATGATCTTCCGGTTGAAGAAAACGCTACAGAAACAGAGGTTGAATAGTTTAAAATAATAGAAGTGGAAAAAACGCCCTTGACCGGGCGTTTTTCTGATATAATAAAAGAATTAAGATAAAAGTATGAAATTTAGATGGAATTACATAATTATTCCCTTAATAATAGCTTTAGTCGGCTATGGAGGAAGTTTACTCACTTTTAAGGGAATGGATTGGTATGACACCTTAACTCTTCCATCTGCAGCTCCGCAGGGCTGGTTTATTAGCGGCGCATGGACTACGATATTTATTCTTTCAATGATCGCTGTATTGATTTTCTGGAATTCAAAGGAAAAGAAATCAAAAACATTAATAGGGCTTTTAATAGTCAATGCCCTGCTTAACGTGCTATGGAGCGCTTTATTCTTCAGCTTTCATTTGATTCTTTGGTCTGTTGTAGAAATGATAGTTCTTAATATTGTAAATATTGCCATAACAACTCTTTTTTGGAAAAAGCACAAGGTTTCAGCAATACTCTGGCTACCGTATATTATCTGGGTAGGAGTTGCTACCTACCTCGCCTATTCTATATTTTCTCTTAACAGTTAAAGGTCGCAAACAATTAAATATTTTTTACTATGATTAATTTTGTCATCAAAAGAGACGGCAACAAAGAGCCCTTTGACGCTGAAAAGATGAAAAGGGCGATAGCTTCTGCCGCCCACAATGCTAATTTTCCTTTAGATAAAAGACAAGACTTAATAGATAGCTTAGCTGTTAAGGTTATCGGTCACTTTGCAGATAAAGAAGAAGTAACTTCGCTTGAAATCCGTGACTTCATCTTGCAAGAATTAGATGCTATTGCTCCAACAGTTTCTATGGCCTGGAGAAACCATGATAATGAAAAGGGGAGATAGAGAATAATATAAAACAAGACCGCCTCAGGCGGTTTTGTGTTCCAGCTTGCAAAAGGTGTAATATTATGGTATGATATAAATAGAATCTAGACGAGCGGGAGGTAATGATGAAAGGATGGTTGATTGTCTTGATCGGCGCCCTGCTTCTTATGGGCATTGTTGGGTGTTCCTGGGTTACTGAGTACGAGCCCAGGGAAACCGATCTTTGCTACCCGACCGAACTGGTAGAGCCAGGGATCGAGGAGATGGATCCAGAGTGTAGCGTTGGCAAGTTCATGATCACGCTCAAGCTACACTATCGCCTCGGTTTTGCCTGGCATGAAGACGAGGATTTTCCTCTTCCTTCTGGCGTCGAGCTTGAAGAGGCGATCAATAGTGGTCGTTACAACGTGAATTCGGTAGTCACGTTCTACGATCCAAATTCTGGATTACTCCGGGGAGCAGCGATCTATCACAACTACTGTCGCGGAATAGGTAATAGTATCCGTGCCAAGATCCTGTTGCCTACTACCATGGAGGATAAAGGAGGTGCAGCGCTGAGAATGGGGGGAGAGCTTCACGACATTATGAAAGACCCAAACATTGAGATCATTAAAGTCGTGAAGGCAGTCATCGGAGATCGGTTGGTCGGCGTTGAGGTCTACTACCGAGATAAGCTATAGTCCATTGTTTATGGCCCGTCATTCTTTAGGAGGAGAATGACGGGTGTTTCACTTTTATTCTTCTTTCATTCATGTTAGATTAAAAATATCTGTCCCCATAGCTCAATGGATAGAGCGCAGCCCCGCGGAGGCTGAAATGAAGGTTCAACTCCTTCTGGGGACACACTCTTTTAATTTGCTCTTCCTTTCTGTATAATCAGTATATGTTTGCCATTGAGGCGAAAAACCTGGTAAAGAAATTCAACAGCTTAACAGCTGTTGATGATTTATCCTTTACAGTAGAAGAAGGAGAGATTTTCGGACTTTTGGGTCCCAACGGGGCAGGAAAAACAACAACAATCAAGATGCTTACAACCCTTATCCCTTGCACCAGCGGGAAAGCAAGGGTTTTTAATTACGATATTCTAAAGCAGAAAGGGAAAGTAAGGGACAGCATTGGCATAGTTTTTCAGGAACCGGCCTTAGATAATCGATTGACCGGCTATGAAAACCTAGATCTTCATGCCCGGTTATATGGCATGTCTTCTGTTTTAAGGAAAGAAAGAACAAAAGAAGTTCTTTCTTTAGTTGGTTTAGAAGAAAAAGCCAAGGTTATGGTAAAAAACTATTCCGGGGGCATGAAAAGAAGACTGGAAATTGCCAGAGGATTAATGCACTATCCCAAAGTATTATTTTTGGATGAACCTACTTTAGGATTAGATCCCCAGACAAGAAGAAATATCTGGGATTATATTAAGAAATTAAACCAGAAAGAAAAGATTACCATAGTTTTAACTACTCATTATATGGAAGAAGCAGACAGCTTATGCGACAGAGTTGCTATTATTGATTTTGGAAAGATTGTTGCCTTGGATACCCCAAAGATGCTGAAAAATCTTTTAGGAGGAGATGTTATCACCCTGGAAGCATTTCCTCAGGAAGAGGCCTTTGAAATGTTTAAAAAACTTCCTTGGGTAAAAAAGATAAAGATCCATAATGAATTTTTACATTTAATGGTTGAGCAAGGAGAGCAGAAATTGCCTCTCCTTATCCAGATAGACCAGGAAGAAGAAGGAATTACAATCAAGACAATTAATCTGAGAAAACCTACCCTAGAAGATGTTTTTCTGAGTTTTACAGGAAAAACAATAAGGGACGAAGAGAGCCAAAATGGGAATGGTCTAAAACATTTTCATCCATAATCATGGCATCAAGAGATTTGCAAACAATATATGTTATGTGGTTGAGGGACGTTAAGGGATTTTTCCGTTCAAGGATAAGGTTGATTACTACCCTTATCGTTCCATTTTCCCTACTATGCTTTATTTCTTTCGGATTCAATGCAGGATTTAGATTGCCCGGAATGCCTGAAAACATAAATTATCTTGACTTTGCCGCACCAGGGATTCTTGGAATGACTATGCTTTTTGGTTCTATTTTCGCGGGAATGTCAGTATTATGGGATAGGGAATTTGGATTCTTGAAAGAAATGATTGTTGCTCCTGTGCATAGATGGGCCATTGTGATAGGAAGAATAGTCGGAGGAGTAACAACAGTATTTATTCAGGGGCTTTTAATTCTTTTGATCGCCTTGTTGATAGGATTTAAGGTATTGAATCCATATGGGATAGCTATTACTTTTTTATTCATGTTTCTAATAGGAGTGGGATTTGTAGGGTTTGGAGTAGCCCTGGCTTCAATAATTGAAGATACTCAGGCATTTTCCTTGTTGATGCAGATAATCATATCCCCGACAATCTTTTTATCTGGGGCATTCTTTCCCTTGAGTAGCTTGTCTTGGTGGATCCGCTTAATTTCCATGGCCAACCCTTTGGTTTACGGAGTAGACGGCTTAAGGTACGGATTGATTAATTCTTCCCAATTTCCCATATATCTTAATCTATCAGTATTAATTGCTTTTGATATTTTAATGATAGTTTTAAGCTCTTGGTTTTTCTCCAAGAATAAGGGATAATAGAGGCATGGAAAAGAAATATTTCATCATCCTTATCTTATTTACAATAGGGTTGTTTCTAGTTATTTTTCTTTCCGGAAAAACATATCAGGCAGATTCTAGATATAAAGGATCTGGTGATACAGAAAAAGGCCTTTTTGAAGGAAAAAGATGTGCGGATCTTGAGTGTTTAGCTGATAGGTTTATAAATTGCAAAATAGCTAGTTATAGCAATGAAAAAGTAACAATTTACATATACGGACTTGAGGATGATAAATGCCATATTAAAACTGAAAAAAATATATCCAGAAATTGCTATTTCTCTAAGAGCAATTTAAGCATACCATTGCTTAATCAGTTACTTGGAAATAGTGAAGGTTTAGATAGTATAATACAACAAGAATGTCAGTAAAAAAACAGCCAAAGGAAAGAGCTGTTTTTGACTTTTTCCATTTTAACATATAGTATTCAAAATGTAGTTATTTGGGGCCGCTTTAAAGGAGGATCCATGGAATTCCTGAAGATCAAGTGGTTGGTGGCCTGCGGTTTCTATCAGGCTATTTGTCGGAGAGGCAAGATGTTTTGCCTCGTGGATAATCAAGGAAAGGTATTCTTGTGCTGGTTGGACAAGTTCATGAAGGTTATCTGGGCAAAACCGATCTTCAAGAATAACCCAGCTAGAGTCCTGGTTATTGATGTGGCTATGGATTTGCCCAGCCGTACCGTTTATGTGCTGGTTAAAGGCACAAAAAGCCAACTTCTGGCGATCAGGCGGTGGAGAGCTGGGCAAAGAATGGCTACGATCGTTCTCGAGCCCGACTTCGTTGCCCAAAAGATTGGGTCCCTCCAGATTAAGGATCGCAGACTGGTGCTTCCAGTTAACGATCAAGAGATTGTGCTAGATAGAATCTAGTACAGGATCTAGCGGCAAAACAGATCGCCTCAACAGCTAGGGGGCGGTCTTTCGTTTTAAGGAATAGAGTGATAGAGTATATTATGATTAAAAAAATACTTTTTGCTTTAATAATAGCCATATTTATTCCAGTTATGGCTTTTGCTGATGACTGGTATATTAAAGATTTTAATACCCAGATTATTGTAAATACTGATTCTACTTTAAATATTACAGAAAGGATTGTTGCAGACTGCGGCAATGCTGTTGGCAAACACGGAATATTCAGGGTTTTGCCAACCAATATGAATATTGATGGGAACTTAGTGAATATACCTGTCAAATTAATTTCAATAACTGATTTTAATGGAAACCCTTTAAAATATTCTATTATCAAGGATAGGAGAAAGAATACCATTACTTTTAAAATTGGAGATCCTAATAGAACTGTGCAAGGAATAAATTATTACCAGATAGTTTACTCTGTGAAGAATGCAGTAAGATTCTATGATTTCCATGATCAGCTTTATTGGAATCTTACAGGCAACTTTTGGGAATTAAATATTCATTCCTTTTCCGGAGAAATTATTTTTCCCGAAGGGATAGGGGAGGATAATACTAATGCAAAGATTTTTATCGGATCATTGGGAAGCCAAAATCTTTTGCCAGGATTTTGGGATGGAAAAAAAATAAATATTTACCATAATTCCACTCTTTATTCTGGAGATGGGATAAGCATAATGACAGATCTTGAAAAAGGGATATTTAGTCCTTCAGAGTTAAGTTTTTTAGAGAAACATCCAAATATATTGAATTTATTATGGTTTCTAATTCCTATTGTTACATTTGTTATCTGTTTTGTTCTTTGGGTGAAACATGGGAAAGATTATGATGTAGACAAGGCAATAACTCCTGAATTTGGACCTCCAGAAGATTTAAGCCCGGCAGAAATTGGATTAATTAGGAACTTCGGAAAAATCAATGGTGCTGTTATCACTGCTACGATTATCAATCTGGCTACAAAGGGGATTTTAAAGATAGAAGAAATTAAAAAATCTTGGATTTTAGGAGGGAAGGATTATAAAATTACAATAGTTGATAAAGAGAAATTAAAAGATGCAAGCATTGTAGAAAAAACAATCACAGATTCAATATTCTCTATGGGTGGCTCTATTCATCTTTCGGCATTGAAGCAAAATCTAAGGGCTGAAATGCAATCCCTGCAAAAAGATATTACAGAATTAATGTATTCTAAGGGTTGGCTAGCAGATAATAGGCGTCAAACAATGATGATAACAATACTTTTGTTTGCTATAGGCGGTTTGTACCTGCTTTTATCATCACTGAATATAGATAGTAATCTAGCTATACCGTCGTTGTTTATTAGTGGCATTTTCATATTATTTTTCCGTATTTTTATGCCTAAACGAACCAGAAAAGGAGCAGAGTTGAATTGGCAAATAGATGGATTTAAGCTGTATATGGAAACAGCAGAAAAATACAGACAGCAATTCTTTGAAAAAGAAAATATATTTGAGAAACTATTGCCCTATGCCATTGTTTTTGGCATAGCGAATTTATGGACTAAAAAAGTCGGAGAATTATATGCTCAAGAAAACAAGACATTCTCTTACGTCCCGCTATGGTTTGTAGGCTCAACCTCTGCAAACTTTGATTTAAATGGCTTTATGTCCTCTTTAAACAGCATCTCTAGCAGTATTTCCAGTAGTACTTCTTCCGGAGCAGGTGGCGGAGGCGCTGGAGGAGGCGGAGGCGGTGGAGGTGGAGGAGGATGGTAATTTA
This sequence comes from Minisyncoccota bacterium, assembly GCA_028713795.1. Taxonomy (GTDB): domain Bacteria; phylum Patescibacteriota; class Minisyncoccia; order Minisyncoccales; family PEYH01; genus JAQTNP01. The sequence goes on along the minus strand of JAQTNP010000010.1, from coordinate 2,571 downwards.
ATCCTCCAAATAGACTTTATTTAGTGCTAAGCTTAAAAATTTACCTCAACTCCTCCTTTTTGCTGGTCATTTAACCAGAAGTTAAAGGTAAAATTCATAGAACTGTACTCTATAGTAACTGGATTTAATTCGTTTTTAATCGTTGCCCCCATTGTTTTTAAGGCAATCTTAAAGTTTTCTATATCTGCATCAGTGCAAGTTCTGTTAAAAATATATACTAATTTGTTATCATCCAAAGATACAGTTAATTTTACATTGTCTATCTCTGCCTCCTCCGGGGTTGCTGGAGCAAGATTAAATATCATTTTTAATACCGGGAATATTACTCCATGAACCACTTGGCTCTTTGCTCCCTGCGGCTCTATGCCAATGGATTCATTGAAATATACCTGAGCCATTGGCAATGGTTCGGGAGATGTATCTGTGGCTTTTTCTTCATTTAACTTTTGCAGTTCATTATTAACAATATCTCCCTCTGTAATCTTTTCAGGAGTTTTAAATAAATACATTATACAGATGATGAGCATTGCTAAAATGATTACAATAGCTGTCATCACTATGCTTTTTGTTTTTTGTTCCATATTTTTTATTAATAATATACGATCATTATATCAAAAAGAGGAATAAAGAAAACATTGCAAAAAATATTAATATGTGTTTGAATATTGATATTGGTTCTTTATACAACTACCCTTTGTTTTTCGCGCCACCCTTGGTATGCGTTAGCATATTAAAGGCGGCGTGAAAAAATACAAAAAGGACGGTGTGTATGCCAAGCTTGATTGTTCCTACGCTGTTTGGGCAGAGACGTTACGAGCTTTTTCCGTTTAACCCCTCTGATCCGAAAGACGGCTACGGGTTCAAAGAATGGGGTTTTTCCTGCAAGATGGCATGGCTGGATGCGCGCAGGATCCAAAGGAAAGGGAGACTTCCTAGGGGAGTCAGGCGCCTTGTGATCGTCGGAACAAAAAAGATCTACTACATCTACGCTAGCAAACAAGGCGGGCTCCGGGTGGTATCTTTCAGCCTGTACTTCCATCTCAAGGATTTTCATCCAACCCACATAGCCTACCTGCCAGACCGCCAACTCTCTGCGAGGATTGGCATGGATGGAGATGGTCCCTAGTCACACCAAGGGGTGGTGAGCCCTTGCTTTTCCGGCAAGGGCCTCTTCTTTATCCTTTCTCCATTTAATGTTAGAATATGAATATATGGAAAATCCTGAATTTCACATATTTATGCAAGAGGCGATAAAGGAGGCAAAATTAGGACTAGAGGAAGGAGGCATACCTATCGGTTCTGTAATGGTGAAAGACGGAAACATAATTGGCAGGGGGCGAAATAAAAGGGTGCAGGAAGGAAGCCAGATCCGCCATGCAGAAATGGATTGTCTGGAAAACGCTGGAAGGATGAAAAGCTTTGAAGGAGTTACCCTATACTCTACTCTCATGCCTTGCTATATGTGCTCCGGAGCAATAGTTGAATTCAATATTAAAAGAGTTGTCGTTGGAGAATCCAAGAATTTTTCTGAAGGAAGAGAATTTTTAAAAGAACACGGAGTAGAAATTATTGATCTTGATTTGGAAGAATGCAAAACAATGATGGCTACATTTATTAAAAATAATCCTGCTTTATGGAAAGAGGATATTGTAGAATAATTAAAATATTATATGAGTATAAAATATAAAAACATACTAGTAGCTCTTTTGATAATCATACTTTTAGGCTTAGTTATATGGCTGGCAGCTACAAGGAATAATTGTGAAATTCCAGATCAAAATCCAGAATTATATACCCAGGCAGAGGCAAAAGATATTGCCAGGAATTGGGTGTTAACTAATTCATCGACATACAAGTTTGATGGATATGATTTAAATTACAAATCAGTAAAACTGCTTAAATGCGTAAATTGCTATCAATATGCATATTCTTTTAAAAGCAAATATCCTGGATATGGAGATAGGACAGGCACGGTTTTAAAAGAGACAGTTACTCCGCATGTAATCACTGTTAATACTCAAAAAGGCGAAGTGATTGAAGTAATCACTGATGGAAAATATGATGAGATTAAAATGGAATTATTGGGAGAACAGATAAATAATACCAAAACAGAAGCAACAACCACTACTATTGCTAATCCTGCTTCCACATATTGCAAGCAGCAGGGAGGAAGTTTAGAGATAAGGGAATTCATTGATGGCCAGAGAGGATTTTGTGTTTTTGAAGACGGCTCTGAATGCGAAGAATGGAAATTTTTCAGAAAAGAATGTTCTATGGGAAAATCATTCTGCCAGGATTTCTGCGGAGACGGCACTTGCCAAGAGATGGTATGCATGGCCGTAGGTTGTCCATGCGCAGAGAATGCAAATAATTGTCCAATTGATTGCACAGAATAATATGCAAAAAATACGCTTACTTTCGCAAAAGATTAAAAAATTAGAGATACAAGGAGCAAGCGCTGTGGCCAGGAGCATAGTTTTAGCTTTAAGAAACTATGCCGCAGGCATAGAGGCAAAGGACAAAAAGGGATTTGTAAAGCAATTCAATAAAGGAATAGATGTATTGCTTTCT
>JAQTNP010000009.1 GCA_028713795.1 Minisyncoccota bacterium | reverse complement strand
ATAGCAAATGCATTAAAAGGCGTGAAGAAATTAATTGATGTGGAAATGAACAGCACGGGCCAATTGGAAAAGATTCTTTTGGCAAATGGCATAAAGGTAGATGATCGTATTCTCAAGCATGACGGAAGACCGTTTGCCCAAGATGAGTTAAAAGAAAGAATATTAAAGATAATCAAATGAAAATACAAGATTTGGCATTAAATACAAAAAATACTTGGTGTCACGGCTGCACTAATTTTGGGATAGAGGCTGCTTTTAAAATGGCTGTCGCTGAATTAATGGAAGAAGGAGAAAAGCTTGAGAATTTTGTTGTTGTAACTGGGATAGGGTGCAACGCAAAGATAGCTGATTATCTTAAACTGAATACCCTATATACTCTGCATGGAAGGCCTGTCCCTGCCGCAACAGGGATAAAATTAGCTAATCCTAACCTAAAAGTGATTGTCTTTGAAGGGGATGGCGATGCCTATGACGAAGGCATAGAGCACCTAATCCATGCAGCCAAAAAGAATACCAATATTACTGTTATTGTGCATAACAACCGGCTATTTGCTTTGACTACCGGCCAATTCACAGCAACCTCTCCCAAAGGGTTTATCGGCCGTTCTACGCCCCAGGGAAGCACAGAAGAACCATTCAATCCATTGGCATTGATGTTGGCTGGTAAGGCCAGTTTTGTAGCCAGGGGATATGCTTTAAAAACCAATCATTTGAAGGATTTGATCAAAAAAGGAATTAAAAATGAAGGATTTTCCTTCATTGATGTATTGCAGCCCTGTATCTCATATTTTAATAATATCGAATTCTATAATCAGAAGGTATATGAATTGGAAGGAATGAACCATGATTATAAGAATTTTGATAAGGCATGGGAAAAGGCAAGGGAATGGGACTATGGAAAAGATGCTGAAAAGATACCAATCGGCTTATTCTATTCTTCTTTTCGCCCCTCATATGAATCATTTGTAGAAGAAAGGGAAAAACCAAAAAGCATTTCTACAATACTTTCTGCAAGAATATGACAAAGTTTTTGAATTGCAAGATTGATATATCTTTAAAAGTTTTAGAGCCCCGCTTAGAAACAGAATATTGGACTAAAAAGGCAATTGCGATGATCAGGAAAATACCAAGGCCAGCAAAGGTTTTGGATATTTTTTCTGGTTCTGGGTGCATAGGGATAGCGGTGCTGAAAAACACCCAGTCATTTTTAGATTTTGCAGACATATCAAAAGATTCCTTAAAACAGATTAAAAAGAATGTTAAATTGAATAATATTGTAAATCAAAGATTTACAATAATTCAGTCCAATATCTTTTCAAAGATTAAATCAAAATATGATTTCATCCTAGCTAATCCTCCATATGTGGCGCTGGACAGGATAGGGGAGGTAGACCCGCAAGTTTTAAAAAAAGATCCTCATCTGGCTCTTTTTGCTGGAAAAGACGGAATGTTAATTATTGAAAAGTTTTTAAAAGATGTAAAAAAGCATTTGAATCATAATGGGATTCTCTTTTTAGAATTTGATCCTTTGCAGAAAGAAAAAATTAAAGAAATTCTTGAGAAAAAGAAAATGGAATATGTTTTTCAAAAAGATCAATTCAAAAAAACAAGATTTGTAATAGCTCAAAATGTTTTTAAAGGTAAAAGCAATAACTGAATGTAAAAAAGAGGAAGTAAAAGAAGGAAAAGAAAATTGTTTTTCTGTTTTTGTAAAAGAAAAAGCAGAACAAGGAAAAGCCAATGAAAGAATTATTGAATTGTTGTCATTGCATTTAAAAATTCCAAAAGAGAAATTAGTAATAGTTAAAGGAAGAAGAGGAAGGAGTAAGATAATTAAGGTATATTAAAAAGGTTGATGGGGATGCGCACTTAGTGCGCATCCCCTGAAGGTACTCTCCTAAATAAGGTGTTGCTGAGGAGCGCGATTTCTACTCCCCAGGCACTTGATCCGTCGTTGGACCTGACTACGAAGACTCGGAAGTCGAGTCTCACGCATGCCAGATCCACTCGGACTCCTACCCTAATTCCTCTTTCAACATGAGAGGTTTGTCCCCAGCATTCTCGCCAGGCAACCTCTCCGCCGAGTCCAAGCCAGAGACAGGATGGCAGCTCATCTAAGAGCGAAGATGAGCGCACGAAGAAGCCGCCATCCCAGCTCATTGTTGAGGAGAACGAGGCGTTTGATGTTCCCTCAATTCTCCCCTGGAGAGCTACATTGTCTCCAATCAGTCCATCGGCAACGACCCTGACATAGAAGTCAGAGAAGTTTTTCTGGAACACCAGCCCAGATCCGTAGAACTTCTCGTTCCACGCCAGTATGGTGGCAAAACCGCCTTCCAGAGAGGGGAGAATGATTCCGCCCCCTAGAAAGCCAGAATGCCACCAGTAGCCGCCACCGAATGCACAGGTGACAACATCCCAGTCAGGCAGACCGAGAGATACTCCCGATACTGCGATTCCGATGTTGTCTGTGACCTTGATGGCCCCTACCAGGGCTCCGAATGCAGACTGGTCGCCGAAGAGCAGACTTCCTTCGGCGATGATATCGAGTTCGCTCGCGTTCACAAAGAACGCTACGAACGCCACTACCGATGCTGCTATTAGCAGCTTTTTCATTTCAATCACCTCACACTAAATAGTATCATATCATTAAATTAGTTCTATGTCAAATATTGACACAAAGAGATATTTCTGATAGAATATAGCCAGGAATCATCGAGAAGGAGGAAGGAGATGAAGACAATGATCGACACGGCGAGGATGGCGTTGATTGGTATCGGGGTGGCATTGTTTGCCATCCTGATTGGGGGGTGCATGGGATGGTTTGAGGAAACCACCGTTCCATGCCCGGACTGTCCGGCTCCGGGTCCGGCTCCGTGTGAGGATACTGAGCCAGAAGTAGTGGCGGTTCTCACCTATGATGGTTGCTCCCAGACCATCTGTGTTGATGCGAGCGGTTCGCGCGACACGGATTCGTGCGGAGAGACAACCATCATGAGAATGGAGGTGGACGTTCCCAACCTCGGGGTGATCGATGGGACGAGCGGACTCACCGCTTGTTTCCCGGTTCCGCGCGATGAGTGCGGAATGATCATCTGCGAAGGCCCCATACTGATCACGGTATGGGACAACGAAGGAACGGCAAACACCGCGGTCGCCCGATATACGATTATCGGCGATACCGCGACGTTCGTCGAGGAGATTCCTGTACCTTAGCCGTCTGCGCCTAGTGGCGCAGCCGGGAAACATAGCGGGCATCACTCTTAAGGAGAGAGGATGCCCGCGCTTCACTTTTAATAAAGAAATATAATATAATAGATATATGATGATACTGCTATATATTTTTGTTTTCATTATCTCCTTTTTTGTAATAGCTAAATCAGGAGCATGGATAGTAAGAGCATTGTCTAATATATCTAGGATTTTAAAATGGAGGGAATTTATTGTTGCCTCTTTTATCATGTCTTCTGCATCAACTCTTCCAGAGTTGTTTATCGCTATAAACTCAAGCATTAAAAAAGTCCCACAGCTGTCTATAGGCAATGTAATAGGGGCAGGAGTAATATATCTTACCTTGGTAGTTGGAGTAGGAACAATAGTGGCTAAGAAATTAAGATTTGAAAGCAAGGTAATCAAGAAATCCTCTGCTTTAGCTGTTTTCTTTTTGTTTCTTCCATTGCTGCTATTAGCAGATGGATATTTTTCAAGATTTGATGGGATAATCTTGATTCTAGCTCTTTTGTTCTATTATCAAGAATTATACAGGCACCAAAAACACTTTTCCAAAGTTTATAATAATTACAAAAGAAAAAGCAGGAAAAGAATGTTTGAGTTAGTAAAAAACCTATCCTTATTCATTTTGGGAATAGTGATTCTTTTAATAGGGAGCAAGGGCGTGGTATACGCAGCCATCAATGTTGCTGCTTTGACTCCCATTCCTTTATTTGTAATAGGGTTGTTGGCAGTAGCCTTAGGCACTTCCTTGCCAGAATTAATATTCGGCATTGAATCTACAAGATTGGGATACAAGGAAATGATATTGGGCAATGTTTTGGGATCAGTCGTAATAGACGCAGGGCTGGTATTAGGAATTGCTGCCATTATCTGCCCATTTCAAGTATTAAATATGCCCCAATATATTTTAGGCATTGCTTTTTCTATCTTTGCTGCTGGATTTTTCTTTCTTTTCTCCAGAACAAAAAATGAGATTAATAAAAGAGAGGGGATCGCCCTTGTTTCCCTATATGCCCTCTTTTTAATCTCTCAGATAGTTTATACTATATTTAAATATTAAAATAATAAAAATATGAATATATACATATTCTCCCTTTTTGGAATACTATTACTCCCAGTAGCTATAGTAACAATAGAATTAGATGCCCTTAAAAAAAGCAAAAATGAAAAGATTGGCTTGATAGGTTTTATTCTAGCCATAGCAACAGGTACGGTGCCATTTCTGTTAGGATACATAGCTATGATTACGGCAGATGATAGTGGCTTCGGAGGTGAATTCAATGTAGTTGGTTGGACTATTTTTACATTTTTTATAAGTTTTATTGCATTACTCTCTGCCACAATTCCTTTCCTATTTAAGGGAATAAAGGATAAGAAATACAAAAAATTCGCTATAGCTGGTACAATTATCCTCTGTTTATTGCTTTTAGCATTCTTCTACCTTTTATTTTCAAGCGGATGGATTTCTTTCGCTTTGGAGATAGGTTTCATTATATTGTTCTCTGTCACAATTCCTTTCCTATTTAAGGGGATAAAGGAAAAGAAATACAAAAAATTTGCCATAGCCGGCATAATTATTCTTTGTTTATTGCTTTTAGCATTCCTCTACCTTTTCTTTTAAAACTTTCTCTATTTCCGTTAATTCATCTATCTTTTCTTTAATTTCTGCTGCTTTCTCATATTGAAGGTTTCTTCTGGCTAAATCCAGCTTGTATTTTAATTGTTTGAGATAATCTTTCAAGAATTCCTTTTCAGGAATTTGTTCTTCTTCTTTATTTAAAGATAACAAAGAAAGAGAATCCCTGATTTCCTTAATTACAGGCTTTGGCTTCACTCTATTCTTCCTATTATACTCTTCCTGTATTTTTCTTCTTCTGTCAGTTTCCTCTATGGCTTTTTTCATAGAAGAAGTAATTTTATCTCCGTACATGATTACTTTTCCCTGGGGATGGCGAGATGCTCTTCCCATAATCTGGATTAAAGATGTTTCATCTCTTAAGAATCCTTCTTTGTCTGCGTCTAATATTGTAATTAAAGATACTTCAGGAAGATCTAGCCCTTCCCTTAAAAGATTGATTCCTACGATAGTATCGTAGAATCCTTTTCTTAGGTTGGCTAATACTTTTGGCCTGACTAATGTTTTGATTTCTGAATGCAGATAGCTGGCCTTGATCTTTTGTTCTTTTAAATGCTCAGATATGGCTTCTGCCAATCGCTTGGTCAGGGTTAAAACTAAAACTCTCTGATCCAATTCTTTCTTCTCATTTATTTCCTTTAAAAGATCTTGAATCTGATTTTTTGTAGATCTGATTTCTATCACAGGATCTAGGAGATATGTCGGCCTGATTATCTGTTCTGCTACATTTTCAGAAACCTGTTTTTCAAATTTAGCAGGAGTGGCTGAGGCAAAAATGACCTGATTGGCTTTCTTCAAGAATTCATCAAATCTTAATGGTCTGTTATCCAAGGCAGAAGGAAGACGAAAACCATAGTTAATCAATACTGATTTTCTGGCAGAATCACCCTCATACATTCCCCTTATCTGGGGAATGGATATATGGGATTCATCTATGAAGATCAGGTAATCTTTTGGAAAGTAATCCAAAAGAGTGAATGGGGAAGCATTGGGTTTTCTGAATTCCAAGTGCCTGGAATAGTTTTCTATTCCAGAGCACCAGCCAGATTCCCTTAACATTGCCAAATCATATTCTGTCCTTCTCTTTAATCTTTCCGCTTCAATAATCTTTTTTTGTTGTTTTAATTTAAGGTATTGTTCTTGAAGCTCTAATTCAATATTAGCTGCCGCAATATTGATTTTATTCCTTTCAGACAGCCAGAATTTAGCTGGCCATATATCAATACTGGCTATCGGCTCGAATTTTCCGAAAGGAACTTCTCCTGTCTGGATGCTTATGATAGTATCTTTATCTATCTCAACCCTGATTATTCTGTCTTCTCCAGAAGACCAGATATCAATAAATTGAGCACGCTGCCTCATTTTTCCCCTCCAGAGATTGTAATCATTTCTTTCATATTGGAGATCTAAAAGATGAGAGATTAATTGCTCTCTTGTCATCTTTTGTCCCTTTTTAATCTTTAAACAAAGAGACTGGTATGATTCAGGAGACCCAAGATTATATATGCAAGAGACAGAAGCAACAATTAAAACATCTTTTCTGGTAGAAAGGGCTTGGACTGCCTGATGCCTTAATCTGTCTATTTCTTCATTAATCTTGGCATCTTTTTCAATATATACATCTCTCTGGGGGATATATGCTTCTGGCTGGTAATAGTCATAGTAGGAGACAAAATAGCAGACCTCATTTTTAGGAAAGAAGTATTTGAATTCTTCATATAGCTGGGCTGCCAGAGTTTTATTAGGAGAAATGACTAGAGTTGGTTTTTGTATCTTTTCTACTACTGCAGACATTGTAAATGTTTTTCCAGATCCGGTAACACCTAAAAGAGTCTGGAATTGATGTCCTTTTTTTATTCCATTTACCAAGCTTTTTATTGCTTGGGGCTGGTCTCCTGTCGGCTTGAATTTTGAATGCAATTCAAATTTCATTTTATATCAAGATTTTTAATTCTCCTTTTTTTATGATAACTGATTGCGAATCTGTGGGCTTCGTCTCTAATCTGTAAAAATATATTTTTAATGTTTTCTGGCAATTGATCAGCATAGATGAAATTCTTAGAAAACAAAGAAAATATTTTTCCTGGTCTTTTTTTTGACTTAGCTAATGCTAATACAGGAATTTCTATCTTCTTAGCTGCTTTTAACTGTCCCTTTCCTCCGTCTAAAAGCATTAAATCAGGATTTTTCCAATCTTTATGTTTCAATCTTCTTAAAATGATTTCTTTTAAAGAACCAACATCATTTTGGCCCTTTATCCTTTTGATTTTAAACATTCTATAATCCTTTGTTTTCTTTTTATTCTTTTCAAATACTGTCATTGAGCCGGTAGCCAGAGTTCCTGAAAGATTAGAGATATCATAGCATTCTAATCTTAAATCCTGGCTATTGTAAAGCATTAGCAATGCTTTAATTATCTGTATTATCCTTTGATATTGTTTCTTTTTCCTTGAATTAATGCAAGGAGCAGAGCACATCTCTAATTGGTAATACAAACAAGGTTTTTTAGGAAGATTTCTGCAAGACCGATAGGGGAGAATCTTTCTTAAATTCTTTAAAAAAGATTTTAATTCCGTTCCTTTTACAAAAGGGCCGATAAAGGTATTAATATTATCTTTTTGATGGGTAATAAATATCCTTGGGAATATTTCCTTTGTGACTCCGACAAAGAAATAGTTTTTGTCATCTTTCCACTCAATATTGTATTTTGGCTGTAATTTCTTGATCAGCTCCGATTCTAATAATAGGGCCTCTTTTTCATTTTGGCATTCAAATGTTTCAATGTCTGAAATCAAAGAAATGAAATCAAAACCAAATTCTTTTGGTTTTGCAAAATGGGAACTTACCCTCTTTTTGATATTCTTTGCCTTTCCAATGTAAAGAATCTGTTCATGAATATCTTTGAATATATATACCCCAGGCAAAGAGGGCAGAGTTTTAATTTTTTCTTTGATATTTTCCATAGAGATTAGTTAAAAGTAGCATTTTGTATTGATAATTTCAATGAATTATTGTCTTAAGCAAATTAAAGTAATATACTATTAATTACTGAGGAGGGGTTAACATGGACTCGGTGCTGAACCAGAAACTTGAGTGGGCTACTTGGGCCCTGATGTGGATGGTAGCGACTGGGATGCTATACTCGTCCTGGTTTGTTCGTTGGTTTTGAGCCATTGGCTCAAGGAGGTGATGCGGGACACCGATGTGTCCCGCTTATCTTTCAAGGTATTGACTTTAGAAGAATTTAGATATATAATATAGATGGAGAGTGTATTTATTACATTTTCCACCAGCTCTTTCACGAGCACGTCAAAAAAGTCTGCAACTCAAACGAGTTTGCAGACAGGTAGGAAAATAGATAAGGTCATTCCAAAAGGAATGAGTGATAGCTACTCTAGCTGTCATAACCTAGTTGAGCCTTGCGCAATCGTCCGGGTTCCAAAAGCGCTACATTATCTATCTTTTCTACATCGCACCAGTCGACTCCTACTGGTTGCTCGTCCTAGCTCCCATTGGACCATGCGGTTCTCTCGGGAGCTTTCGTTTTTTATAACCTTGATTTATACCAATAATAGTATAGGCTATAATTGGAGGTGATTGGCATGAGACATCAGGGGGAGGGTGTTCCTGTAGATCGGAAGAAGCGTTTTCTTCTGATGGTTGTACTACTCATCGCAAGCGCTTTGTTCGTTTGGGCGACTATCTTCGTCTACCACAAGTACTACGTAGGTAGTCATATTGGCGAAGCGGGCTCTCATATGAGAGCCCTCGTATTCTTTTAATTTCTTGTATTTTGGTGTATAATATTCTTCTTGATTAAAATACTCATATGCAAGGAGAATATATAGAACTCAAAGGGGTAAGAGTAAACAATTTAAAGAATATTGATTTAAAAATTCCTAAAAACAAATTAGTAGTAATTTGTGGTCTTTCTGGTTCCGGCAAATCATCTCTAGCCTTTGATACTATCTATGCCGAAGGACAGAGAAGGTATCTAGAAAGCCTATCCTCATATGCCAGGCAGTTTTTGGGAGGATTGAAAAAACCGGATGCAGATAGGATAGAAGGATTGTCTCCGACAATAGCGGTAAACCAAAAAACAATTTCTTCAAATCCCAGATCTACTGTAGGAACATTAACAGAGATATATGACTACATGCGTCTTTTGTTTGCCCACATCGGGAAAGCATATTGTCCCAAATGCGGAAAACTAGTAAGTTCCCAGACACCTCATCAGATAGCTGACCAGGTATACGAAGTAGCTCAAAAAGGATGGGTAACTGTATTTGCTCCTGTTGTAAGCGGAAAAAAGGGAGAACACAAAGGAGTATTAGAAGAGATTTACAGAGAAGGATGGCCTCAAGTCAGAATAGATGGGATTTTGTATTCTACTGATGAGGCAAAAGAAAAAAATCTGGATAAGCAAAAGATGCATAGCATAGATGTTTTAATAGACAGGTTTTCTTTGTCTGGTTTTTCAAAACAAGAAGAGAAAAACCCCCAGAGCAAAAAAGAAAAAGAAGCCTTATCCAATAGAAAAGAAAAGATTAAACGACTTTTTAAAGAAGAAAAAGAAAGAATTCTTGAATCAGTAAAAAAAGGATTGGATATGGGAAGAGGAAGGATAATGGTGGTGTATCAGCAAGGAAAGATTGCCAAAGAAGAACAATTTTCTAGATTACTTACTTGCACTAAATGCGATATTTCGTTTCCAGACATTGAGCCAAGAATATTTTCTTTTAATAGCCCTTATGGAGCTTGTTCAATGTGCCAAGGTCTTGGCAAGCTATTGAAAGTAGATCCGTCTTTGATTCTTAATCCCGAACTATCTTTAAATGAAGGAGCAATACTACCTTGGTTTTCTTTAAGCAGATTTTCCTTAAGATCTTTGAGGGTTCCCAGCATGCAATGGGAGTTGGAAAAAGTAAGCCAGGAATATGATTTTTCCTTAGATGTGCCCTTTAAAGAATTAAGCGAAGATATTCAGAAAATTGTTCTTAATGGAGATAAATCAGGAAAGACCGATTACCAAGGAGTTGTTCCTAAAATGGAAAAACTATTCCACGAAACTGATTCTGATTACATCAGGGAAGAAATATCAAAATACATGACAGAGATCATCTGCCCTAAATGCAATGGGGCCAGATTAAGAGAAGAGGCCTTATCTATTAGGATAAAGGATAGGAATATACATGATGTATGCTCTATGTCTATTGAAGAAGCGGTTCCATTTTTTGTGAAACTGCCTTCAGTATTAAGCGAGCATGATTTAAAGATAGCCCAACCCTTAATTAAGGAAATTATCAAAAGATTCAGTTTCTTGATTGATGTAGGGGTGGAATATATCAATCTTGCCAGAGAAGCAACAACTCTTTCTGTGGGAGAAAACCAGAGAATACGATTGGCTTGCCAATTAGGATCTGGATTATCAGGAGTAGTATATGTTTTAGATGAACCAACTATTGGCTTACATCAAAGAGATATTGCAAAACTGATAAAAGCCTTAAAGCAATTAGTAGAGAAACAGAATACTGTAATTGTTGTAGAGCATGACCAGAAAGTAATGGAGAATTCTGATTGGATTATAGAGATTGGTCCTGGGGCAGGGAAGTTTGGAGGAAAAGTAGTTTTTGAAGGGAACTACAAAAATCTTTTTAAGGCAAAAACATTAACAGGGCTGTATCTTTCTGGGAAATTACAGGTGAAGACAAAATTTCCTCAAAAACAAATTAGCAAAGATACCAAATGGCTTGCATTAAAGGGAGCTAATCAGTTTAACTTAAAGAATGTTGATTTAAAGATTCCTTTGGAGAAATTTGTCTGCATTGCCGGCGTTTCCGGTTCTGGAAAAAGCACTTTGATTATTGATACTTTAGGAAAAGCATTGTTAAGAGAAATCAATAGGCAAAAGAAACTTTCCACTTCTGGATATTCTGAATTAATTGGAGAAAAGGAATTGAACAAGATAATAGTGGTGGACCAAACGCCTATTGGGAGAACTCCAAGATCTAATCCTGCAACATATACTGGAGTATTCAGTCCTATCAGGGATCTTTTTGCTATGACCTATCAGGCAAAATTAAGGGGCTATACTCCTTCGTATTTCAGTTTCAATACAAAATCAGGAAGATGCCCTGCTTGTAATGGAGAAGGCTTGAAGAAAGTAGAAATGTATTTTCTTCCTGACATATATGTTGAATGCGAAACTTGCCATGGAAAAAGATTTACTCCTGAAGTATTGAAAGTGGAGTATAACAACAAGAATATTGCCCAGGTTCTGGATATGAGCATAGAAGAAGTTAAAACATTTTTTTCCAATATCCCTCAGATAAAAAGCAGAATGCAATTGATGGTTGATATTGGCTTGGGATATCTTAGATTGGGTCAGAGTTCTACTGATTTATCTGGAGGTGAAGCAGAAAGAATTAAATTAGCCAATGAATTAGCTAGAAGAGATACAGGGAAAACAATATATATTCTAGATGAGCCTACGGTAGGGCTACATTTTGATGATGTATCAAAACTTTTAAATATTTTAAGGAGATTAGTAGAAAAAGGAAATACAATTGTTGTGATAGAGCACAACCCAGAGGTTTTAGAAGAAGCCGATTGGATTGTAGAAATGGGTCCGGAAGGAGGAGACAAAGGAGGAAAGATTGTATTTCAGGGAACTCCAAAGCAATTAAAAAAAGCCAGCACTTGGACTGGGAAATGTTTGTAAAAAGGAAAACGGCGCGACGCTGATACGTGTCGTGCCGTTCTCCCTTACCTTAGCGCATGGGCTGCTTTTAAACATAGGTTTGATGCTTCTAGTTTCAGCACCACATCCTAGCCCGTTCTAGGATGATAGCCTATGTTTTGCTACACCGGGTTGTTTATAACCAGGATACGGTCGCGGTCCTGGGTCTCCGTGTCGTCTTCGGAGTCCGTCTCGAAGAAGTTCATGGACATCGAGAACTTCGTTCCTTGATACATCCGCTACCTCCTTGTTTTGGTAAGGGAGGAAAGAGCCGTGAAGCGAGCTCTCAGTGCTCACTCCCTAGATTATTTTCATACTATTACATATCATTTTTTTCGTCAATACCTTGGCATTGACAGAAAATATAATGGAGAGTATACTCATCGGTGAGGAAGTCTCTCAGTTAGTTATGCTACTGGGTGGGTCGGCTCTTCAGATAACATTAAATTTTAAAACAACTTACATGGAAAACAGCAGATTGTATGTAGGAAATCTTTCCTACGATACTAATGATGAAGGATTGAAGAATCATTTTTCCCAATGCGGAGAAGTGAAATCAGCCTCCATTATTATGAACAAAATGACTGGCAGATCAAAAGGATTCGGATTCGTTGACATGGCTTCTGCAGAAGATGCCAAGAAAGCAATCGAAACCTTGAACGGGCAAGAGTTAGATGGAAGAAAATTGACCGTTGATGAGGCCAGACCAATGAATACAGATTTTCAAAACTAATTCTGTAAACAAAACAAAGCTCGCTAAGAATATTGGCGAGTTTTGTTTTTGCTGATATAATAACAATAATTAAGAAAAAAACATATGGATTTAACAGGAAAAGTAGCTATTGTAACTGGAGCTCAAAGAGGGATAGGGCAGGCTTGCGCTATTAAATTAGCCCAATTAGGGGCTAAAGTGGCAGTTACAGATATTTCTGAAGAAGGTTGTTTGGAAACAATTTCTAAGATTAAGGATAATGGAGGAGAAGCAAAAGCATTCAAAATGGATGTAACTGATATTGATAATATTAAGGAAGTAAAAAATGTTGTTACCAAGGAATGGAAAAAAATTGATATCTTGGTCAACAATGCAGGAATATTTGATTATGAAGAGCTAGAAGATATGACAAAGATTGATAAAATACTGGAAGTAGATTTAAAGGGATTAATGGTTGTCAGCAAGATTATTGCTTTAGATATGGTAAAGAATGGTTATGGGAAGATTGTAAATATCACTTCTATCGCCGCCCTGATTGGTTCTCCTAAAACAGCGAGCTATTGTACTGCTAAGGCAGGAGTAACAGGATTTACCAGAAGCTTAGCTGTAGAATTAGGGTCAAATGGAATTAATGTCAATGCTGTTGCCCCTGGGGCAATAGAAACACCAATGCTAGCTCAGGCAGGAATAGATGAAAAAGCCTTTACAGCCATGGTTCCTAAAAAAAGAATAGGGCAGCCAGAAGATATTGCTAATGCTGTAGCATTCCTGTCTTGCGATGAATCCGACTATATTACAGGGCAAGTATTGGCTGTAGATGGAGGGTATACAATAATGTAAGAGAAACATATATCAATCTGAATGGGCCTGAATGGCCCATTCTGTATTTATAAAATGCTTTCCAGAAAAACAATATTAATCATTTTACTTTTTGCCAATATTGTTTCTTGGTCTTTTATATATGATTTAACATCTACTTCTAATCTGGAAGTGTGTTTTTTTGACGTGGGGCAGGGAGATAGTATTCTGATAAAGGCAGGGGATAAGCAGATATTGATAGACGGAGGTCCAAATAATTCTGTTGTCTCTAAGTTATCAAAAAAAATGCCATTGTTTGACAAACAGATAGATTTAGTTGTTTTGACTCACCCACACCACGATCATCTAAATGGCTTACTTAATGTTTTTGAGAAATTCAAGGTAAGCAATTTTCTTTTTACAGGAGAAATCTTTGAATCAAAGAATTTTAATATTTTGCAAGATTTAATCTTAAAAGAAGGGTCAAAAAAATATATTGCTAAACTCGGATTAAGAATTATAATTTCTAAAGACCAATACATTGATGTATTGTATCCTTTTGAAAGCTTGAATAACCAATTATTAACTGATGCTAAGGCCAATGATAGTTCTGTGATCTTGAAGTTGTACAGTTTTAACGATACAATGCTATTTACAGGAGATGCTACCTTTAAAACGGAATCTGATTTGGTAGAGAAAGGAATTGATATAAGATCAGATGTTTTAAAAGTAGCGCATCATGGAAGCAAATATGCTACAACTGATTTCTTCTTGCATTCGGTTTTGCCTAAATTAGCAGCAATATCGGTTGGAGAAAATAATACGTATAATCAACCAGCAATAGAAATGTTGGATAGGTTGGAAAAAGATAATATAAAGGTCGTAAGAACAGACAAGAATGGAGACATATGCCTCACCCAAAAGAAGACAAAACAGTTCTCATTATCAAGCCAGATGGAGTAAAAAGAGGCTTGATCGGAGAAATTATTTCAAGAATTGAAAAAAGAGGATTAAAGATCATCGCCCTTGAGATGTTTATGGCAACCAAAGAGCATATAGACGAGCATTACCCTAAGTCAGAAGAATGGATGAAAAAGATAGGGGAGAAGACTTTGAAGAATTACAATGACTATGGATATGATGTCAAAAAGGAATTAGGTACTGACGATCTGTTAGAAATAGGGAAATTAGTCAGGGGATGGCTGATTGACTATATGACAAGCGGTCCGATGGTAAAAATGGTTGTAAAAGGCATTCATGCAATTGAAATGGTAAGAAAAATAGTTGGACCGACTCTTCCATCTCAGGCAGAGATGGGAACAATCAGAGGAGATTTTTCTGTTGATGATTCAACAGCTGCAAATAGGGACAAAAGGGCGATAAGAAATCTTGTTCATGCTTCTGGAAATCAAGAAGAAGCTGATCATGAATTACTTTTTTGGTTTGCACCAGAAGAAATTACTGATTACAAAAGAGCAGAAGACGATATAATGTTTTAATTGTAAAGGTGTGAAAAAGTTTAGGTTGACTTGAGATTATATCACGCTAAAATGTAGCTGGGACCCTGAAAAGTTCTGATCTCATTCCGGCACTATCTTATTCATTGGGAATCCTAATCCGGATAGCCCGAGGGCTGTCCGTGCGGACACCCACTAGGATTCTTACCCGGAATAAGTTATCAGAAGACAGGGTCCTTTTAGTTTGATTATTGACAGAAATATGTGTGTGTGATATAATGCGAATTAGGTTAATTGAAGTTATGATTAACCTGTTCTTTACCTAACTGAGGTTGTTCCCGTCTCGGGAGCAGCCGAATGAGAGTAAACTATATTCTTATTCGACTGTCCCTGGGACGAGAAACGTCTCAGGGGTGAAAAGATTGATGAGACCCCCTCATCTTTTTCACCACCCGGAGGAAGGGGGGGGCGCACATTCCAGTGCGTCCTCCCCTTCACAACTTTCTTCAGTTGGCCCCATGAGTATGGTGGGACTCGTGGGATGAACAGAGGAAAGTAAAAGAGAGGGGGAAGTAGAATGTGTAGGTGTGACCATCGTTGCGGACGGTTCATTCCGTTCGCCCTAATGGTTGAGGGCTATGCTGGCAACTACTGCGTAGCTCATGCACTAGAACTAGCCAAGGGATCGACTTCCAAGATTTTCCTGGTAGTTGATCCTAAGGAAATCCGATGGAGGGGTCGGAAACAGAGAAACTTCGTTTTCGATCGGGGTGAGATTGGAATCTGGAGGATCTATATTCCGAAAGGAATGCGTCTCAAGAGAGATCCTCGCGGAAGATGTAAGATTCCTCTGACCCTTTCGCTCGATGGCAGGAGGTGTCTAGCAGACGTTGTCCTGTCTCGCAAGTAGCTTGATATTTTATGGAGGCTGAGGGCAGAGCATCGCCCAAGGCCTCCATGTTTTTTTAAGATGTTTTGTTTAAATCTTCTAATAATTTCTTTAAATCTATTCCGTAGATTTTAGCCACTCTTCCTATCTCTAAAACATTCATTTCTATTGGAGCAAAAGGACAAAAAACACAAGGAACCCTGTGTTTTTTTAAGATTTTTAAATTCTTTTCGTCTTTGATAAGTTCGGAGATTTTGGTTTTAGAAGTATATTTTTTCATATCCAATCAATGCTTCTTTAATTAATTTTTTTATATTTAAATTATTTTCTGCTTGCAAAACATCTTTTAAATTAGCTTTCGTTGCAGGATTTGCAGGAACAAACCTGGTACAGCAATCTTGATGGGGAAGGATAGAAATATCAAATGTTTTTATCCTTTGAGCTATTGATATTATTTCATCTTTATTCATTCCAATCAATGGCCTAAATATGGGAATATCGGCAGCTTGCTCTATTGCCGATATGTTTTCTAATGTCTGAGAGGCTACTTGGCTTAAACTATCTCCGCTAATGATGGCCTGAGCATGTTCTTGCTTCGCTATTTCCTGAGCAATCCTTACCATCATTCTTCTGTAAAGAATTATCCGTAAGCTGGAAGGAGTATTAGTCGCTATCTCCTGCTGTATGTTTGCAAAGGGAACCATGTATAGTGTTGATTTGTTTTGATATGGAGTAAGCATTCTTACTAAATTATGAATCTTTTTTAATGACTGCTCGTCTGTATAAGGATATGAATGGAAACTTACAAAAATACAGGAAGCGCCCCTTTTCATAATTAAATAGCTGGAAACGGGGGAGTCAATTCCTCCAGAAATCAAAGAAATCACTTTTCCTGCGCAAGAGACAGGCAATCCGCCCAGTCCTTTTTCTTTTTTAACATATATGTATGCTTCTTTTTTAACTATCTCGATAAAACAAGTGATTGAAGGTTTTTTTAATTTTACTATTTTATCTGTATTATCGCAGATATATTTCCCTACAATGTTATTAACTTTATTAGAAGTTAGAGAAAAACTTTTATCAGATCTGGAACAATGAATCTTAAATGTTTTTCCTTTTTTTTCTTTTATTGCTTCCAAAGATATCTTTTTTATATCTTTGATATCTTGGTTTGTTTTAACAGCAAAGGAGAAACCGGAAATGCCAAAAACCTTACTTAAAGATTCTTTAATTTTCTTTTCTTTAGCTGCGGGAGTTAGTTCAAAAGAAATTATACCTCCAAATAATTTAACAGTAGAAAAACTATCTTTATCCAAAGATTTTTTAATATTTTCAATTAGTTTCTTTTCAAAAAAAGACCTGTTTCTTCCCTTCAAAGCTATTTCTGAATAATGGCAGAGGATATGCGTGTTTTTCATTGTATTATTCCTCCTCCAAGGACCTGCTTGTTTTTAAAGAAAACAACAGATTGCCCAGGAGTAATAGCTAATTGCAGCTTATCAAATTCAACCTTTAAAGAATTATTCTTTTTTGTAATAGTTGCTAATTGGGCTTTGTGCCCGTATCTTATCTGAGCTCTCGCCCTCAAGGGAAACTTAGGAGTGATGCCAGAAATCCAATTAATATTTTTGGCAATTAATATTTTAGAAGATATTTCTTTTAAATCCTTTGTAACAATTAAAAGATTGTTTTTAATATCTTTTTTAAAAACATAATAAGGTCCACCCGACAATTTGATTCCTTGCCTTTGTCCTGTGGTGTATAAGGGTAATCCCTCGTGTTTTCCAAGAATATTATTTTTTGCATCAATAATATCTCCTGATTTTAATTTAATTTTTTTCTTTACAAATTCTTTAAAATCAGGACAGAAACAGATATCCTGGGATTCTTTTGAACGAGAAGATGCAAATCCAATTTCTTTAGCAATCTTTTTAACCTTTTCTTTTGTAAGGGAAGAGAGAGGGAACAAAATATTCTTCAATTGATTTTGCTTCAAGCGCCAAAGAAAATATGACTGGTCTTTTAAAGAATCGTTTGCTTTAAACAGCTTTTTGTCTTTTATCTTTGCATAATGGCCAGTGGCAAGCATTGTCGCTCTTTGTTTTTCTGCTTCCCTTAACAATAGTCCGAATTTAATCCTTTCGTTGCAGAAAACGCAAGGATTAGGCGTTATTCCCGATTTTAAATCATTGATAAATGCATTAATGATTTCTTTTTTGAATTCTTTTTGCAGATTTAAAACAAAAAAAGGAATGTTTAAATGTTTTGCTGTTTGTCTTGCAATCTTTAATGATTGCTTATTATAATTTTTATGAAAAATTGCATGAATTCCAATAACATCAAAACCCGCTTTTTGTAAAAGAAAAGCGCTAACAGAAGAATCTATTCCGCCAGACATTGCAATTGCTATTTTTTTCATTTTTTATATCTTTTTTCCAGTTGTTTCTCTTCCTTCTTTAACTGCTGATGTTTAACAAGTAATTCTTTTGGTATTTCTCTTTTGTTCTTAGAAAGATAATTAAAAATTGCTTCGTATAGGGCATCGGCTGCTAAAACAGAACAATGTATTTTTATTGCAGGCAAACCTCCTAGATTTTTTACTATCTTCTTTCTATCTATATCCAATGCTTTTTGTATTGTCTTTCCCTTAACCATTTCTGTAATCATGCTGGAAGAAGCAATGGCAGCCAGACAGCCGTAAGTCTGGAATGTGATATCTTTTATAACATCATTTTTGCCTACTTTAATGTAAAGCCACATTACATCTCCGCATATAATATTTCCTGCTTTTCCTATCCCATCAGGATTTTTCATTTTTCCGTAGTTTTTTGGATTATTAAAATGCTGGATTGATTTTTTGGAATAAAAAGTTGGGATAGGCATATTAGTAAGGGGAAATTGATTTTAATTTCTTGACTGATGCAATAAGGATTTTTAAGAAGAAATCAATTTCTTCTTTTGTAGTATATCTTCCCAGGCTAATGCGTATAGCTCCATGAATTTGCTTGGGATTCAATCCTAAAGCTGTTAAAACATGAGAAGGCTTCAATTCTTTTGAAGAACAGGCAGATCCGGTAGATACACAGATGCCTTTTTGATTCAAAAGCATTAATAGTCCCTCTCCTTCAATTCCAGAAAAGTTTACATTAATATTATTGGGCAATCTCTTTGTGATAGAACCATTAATTGAAGCTCCTGGAATCCTTAATACTTCTTTAATTATCCTGTCTCTTAATTGCTGGATTCTTTTAATATCTTTTCTATTCTTTGAAACCAATTCTATTGCTTTTCCCATGCCAACAATAGAGGCGACATTTTCAGTCCCTGATCTTAAATTGAACTCCTGTCCTCCGCCAAATATTATTGGTTTTAATGATTTTTTATCCCCTACATATAGGGCACCGATTCCTTTTGGCCCATATATTTTATGTCCGCTTAAAGTCAAGAAATCAACATT
>JAQTNP010000008.1 GCA_028713795.1 Minisyncoccota bacterium | reverse complement strand
ATGCGATATATGACGATTTGGTGTCATATTTATCTAATATAGAAGAATGTAGGAAAAAAACAGCTGTTTATGTTTTAGAAAAAATGACTCCAGGCCAATGGGTAGTTTTAATATTATTGAGCATAATAATCATATTTAGTATGTATTATATAAGAACTGCCTCTATATATTCTAATACGGTAACAGTTGTTCTTTCTACCAGCCTTATTCTTGTTTTATTAACATTGAGAGATCTTCAAAATAGAATGTTGCTTGGGAAAAAAGTTTTGACAGAATCGGGACAAGAAGTTTTTGATATGATTGGAAAAGACAGGTATTATAATAAACACGAATTAACTACAAATCATACAATTGTTCCAAAGAGCGTTAAGAAATATAGATTAGGATTACATAAGCCAGGAGAGAATCCAAAGATAAAATATATCAAGAACGAGTGACAGGGAAGGGCATATAGATCCCGTCCTCATTTTTCTTCTCAATCTTAATTCTAACATTTTCTACGATTCCACCCATGGAAAAGTAAAGTCGCCTTATGGGTGATTTTTAGCTCTACGAAAAGGTTTGTTGTTTTTAATTACGATGGAAGTCAAGAGATATTTTTGGTAAAATACAATATATGAAAAAAACAATAAAAATTATATCAATCATTCTATTTATTTTGATCACTATTTGGTTTGGGTTTGAATTAGTGAATTATCTAGAATATGCTTCAGCCTCAAGCAGATGGGACAAAAATACTCCTCAGGAAAATCTCTGGATGCCCAGACCGGGGTATAGCCCAATATTTATTAGAATTATTTCTGAGGTATTTCATTTTTCAAATGACGATACAGGACTGATATCTTATAAGCCTGTTATTTATCTTTATCCAAATGACAAACAAGATGTTTTAGTACAACTTGATTATGATGGGAAAATAATAGCCGATTATCCAGATTATAATTATTCCATCAAGGGGTGGGAAGTTACTGCTTTCCCCGATGGTCATTTAATCAATCATGCTGATAATAAAGAGTATAGCTATCTATTCTGGGAGGGAATTGGCAATAAAAAAGCAGAGTATGATTTATCAAAAGGATTTATTGTCAAAGGAAGCGATACTAAAGAATTTTTACAACGAATATTAGAAAAGATTGGATTAACACCAAAAGAATATAATGAGTTTATCGTTTATTGGTATCCACGAATGAAAGACAATAGGTATAATCTTGTTCATTTTACTAACGAAGAGTATACAAATACCGCTAAATTAAGCATTATTCCTAAACCAGACTCTTTGCTCAGAGTGTTTATGGTCTTCAAGCCGCTGCAAACACTAATAAATATAACACCTCAGGATATTAAAGCATTTAAAAGAACGGGATTTTCTGTTGTTGAGTGGGGCGGAACAGAGATAGAATAGATTATTTATCAGAGAGCATTCTAGTCATATAATATAAACTATTAAACCTGTTTTTAGTTTTAACATCCTTCACTATTTTACCCATGGAAAAGTAAAGTCGCCTTATGGGCGATTTTGTTCTTTGGGAGAGGGTTTATTGAACTTAAGGGAGATGGAAGTTAAGAGGTTGACTAAAGGGTTAAAAAGATTAGAATCAAAAAAGATATTCTCTGCCATATGCAGAGATAGGAATTCGGAAGTTCGTAAAGGAGGAAGACATGAAGATAGCCGTAATGGCTGGTGACGAGAATGGTCCTAGGAGGGCTGTTCTTCCACCGATGAGCTACGATTCCCTTGATGATGTGGAGAAGAAAGCCGCAAATCTCCGAGGAATGGTCAGCGGGTGGTTTCCCAAGGGAACTCCCATAACCGAAGGAGTTCCGCACCTCTACCTGGTTGATGACCATGGCAAGGTGCTGTCGTCGGGGCAAGTGTTTCTGGTAGCCGACAGATTTGTCAGGCCGCCAGTGGCATAGGTCCAAATTGTTCGTTGTATCGTCGTATTGCCCGGTTGAGGAAAGCGCTTCTTCATCTGGGCGTTTTCCTTTTACGAACTATAAGTTTTAATGCTACTCACTATCCTATCCTCGGAAATATCGCCTTAAAAGGCGATTCATTGTAGAATAAAGGATATGAATAAAAAAACGAAAAGTAATATTGTTAATATAGAGATAATGATTCTTTGCTTTATACTAGCATTTATCATGATGTTGTTTACCCGGAATATTCATCTAGGAATAAACTTGCCTATTGGATGGGGCCATTGTACTTATGATGTATCTGGATTTCCATTTTCCTTTGTAGAAATAGCCGATCCTAATACAATGTGTTTGAATTCTATGAATCTTTTAACATATTGTATAAATTACTTTTTTTGGTTAACAGTATTCGTTTTAATCTTTTCGTTCAGAAAAAATATTATTAAAGGCCTTATTTCTTTATTTCAATACAGAAGACCAGATAAGTCCTAACATCATCCACTCTCCGGAGGTTTTACCCTATGCTAATCCAGTTCTAACGCCGCTCACCAATCCACCCATGGAAAAGTAAAGTCGCCTTATGGGCGATTTTGTAGTAAAATAAACAATATCTAAAATATGGATAAAAGATTATTGCTTATCATAATTTCCTTTTGCTTATTTTCTATTGCGATTACTTGGCTTGTTATTATGGTTTTTCAAAATAAAGACCTTCAAGATGTTATCGAGCAATCTAATACGAATCAGACTCTGCTTAAAATAGAGAATGATAAATTACAACTTCAAATTTCAGATCTTAACGAAAAGATTGCTTCGCTTTCTGACTTGGGTCCCATAATCTCAGCCAAAGAAGCTGCACGAAAAGCTATTGATTTTATTAATGATAACTATTCTAACACATCTGGTTCGGCAGCCCTCATCTCGTTCCAAGAAAAGAATGGGGTATATAAGGTATTGATTAGTTTTAATGGATCAGAATACACTTCGTATGTGACCAAGGATGGAGAATTATTTTTCACCGAAGGAGTCAACTTAAAACCCGCAGAAAAGAAGGAGTTTACAAAAACTAATAAGCCAGTTGTCGATTTATTTGTGATGGCTTTCTGCCCATACGGCAATCAGGCAGAAACATCCATGGCCTCAATCGTTAATTTATTCAAGGATAAAATATCGATAAATCTTCACTATATTTTTTATAGTAATTGGGGAGATAAAGCATCAGAATATTGTTATGATGAGCAAAAAAAATATTGTTCAATGCATGGGATACAAGAATTAAACCAAGGGATTAGAGAATTATGCGTTGCAAAATATGCCCAAGATAAGCTTTGGTCATTCGTCGGTAAAATAAATCAAAATACAACCTCTCTTGATGTGGATAGCAAATGGAAGACAATTGCTGCGGAAATAGGAATAGATACTAAAAAAATAGAGGATTGCTATAAAAACGAAGCTGTTAGCTTACTAGCTTCACAAGTTGCTTTAACGGGAAAGACATATCCGGTCCAGGATCCGGATCAATATAGCGGGGCTGAGAATGTCAAGATTACTGGATCGCCAACATTTTTAATCAATGGAATGGTATATAATGGATCAAGAGATTCTGAAAGCATTAGAACGGCTATTTGCTCTGCGTTTAAAACCGCTCCGGTAGAATGCAAAACTGCACTATCGACAAGCTCTACGATCCAAAATAGCGGATCATGTGAATAATTATCTTAAAATAGTATTTATTAATCCGCCATCTGGCGGATTTTTAATTTTAGGATTAGTATAAAATAATACCCTGGCTTGTAGGGTGTACCAAAGAACGCGTAAAAAGGTGGTGATATCCCATGAAGCGCGTCATGATTGTGAGTCTCGCGTAGGACACGCTGATGACGATGTACCTGGCGAGAACAACTCACCCAAGAGGCAAGTCGGAGTTAGGGATATGGTAAGCTCTTTCATCGGGTTCTTGACGAAGGAGTGGTCCAATCAAAAAGGAGGAAGTGGCGATCGTTCATGTGGGATCTACGGCGCTTGGGGGCCATCCTGGCAACCTGAGTAAGAACTTCGATTGTGGCCGGCCGGCGTACTCTTTTTGAGTCGCCGGCCGGGACCTTCTTGTAAATCATATATTTTATGATATCATCACATTATTAGGCTTTTGGAGGTAATTTCGCCCTCATAGCTCAAAGGATAGAGCAGTGGCGTCCTAAGCCATTGATGGGGGTTCGACTCCTCCTGAGGGCACATCTGGGCTCGTAGCTTAGTTGGTAGAGCGCCTGCATGGCATGCAGGAGGTCGGGAGTTCGAGTCTCCCCGAGTCCACAAATATATGGATGAGAAAATAGAAGAAATATTAAATAGGGGCACAGAGCGCATCATTGATAGGGAAAACCTAAAAAATGCGCTTTTATCTGGCAATAAATTAAGAATCAAATTAGGAATTGATCCTACTGGTCCTTTAATTCATTTAGGCAGAGCGACTCAATTATGGAAATTAAAGGCCTTTCAGGATTTAGGCCACCAAATTGTTTTAATTGTTGGAGATTTTACTGCTCAGATTGGAGACCCTTCTGATAAACCGGAAGGAAGAAAAGGATTGGATGAAAAAATTATTAAAGCCAATGCAAAACAATATTTAGATCAATTCAGTAAAGTCCTGAATTTAAAGAAAGTAGAATTGAGGCATAACAGCGAATGGTTAAAGAAAGTAGATTTAAAAAAATTCCTTGAAATTGCTAATAATTTTTCAGTGCAGCAATTGATTCACAGAAGAAACTTCTTTGAGAGATGGAAGAACAAAGAACCCATTTCTTTGTCTGAAATCTGCTACCCTTTAATGCAAGGATATGATTCTGTAATGATAAAAGCAGATGTAGAATTAGGAGGATATGATCAGCTCTTTAATCTGAAAATGGGGAGGATAATGCAGAGGCTTTACGGACAGAAACCCCAGGACATAATCACATTAAAGATGCTAGATGGTTTAGATGGAAGAAAAATGTCTACTAGCTGGGGCAATGTCGTAAATATGCTTGATAAGCCCAATGATATGTATGGAAAGCTCATGTCTATGAAAGATGATATGATTTACAGCTACTATGAGCTTTGTTCCCAGATTCCATCAGAAGAATTGCTCAATATCAAAAAGAAATTAGAAGATAGTACAATCAACCCTAGAGATATTAAAGCAGAGCTGGCGAAACATTTGGTAGAACTATACAATGGCAGCAAAGCAGCAGAAGCCGCTCAGGCAGAATTTGATAATATTTTCAAGAACAAACAGAATCCAACAGAAATCAGGAAACTATATTGTCCTAAAAAAGAATATAATATCATTGATTTGATTGTCGGATTAGAATTTGCATCCTCGAAAAGCGAAGCAAAGAGATTAATAGAGCAAGGAGGAGTAAGGGTTGATGGAGAAATAATTAAGGATACAAAATCCATTATTCAGGTAAAAGAAGGATTAATAGTTCAGGCAGGAAGACTTAATTTTGCTCAATTGACACTTAAGGAGCTGCGCCCATAAGGCGCATGGAGGGGTGTGCTGAATGGTAAGGCGCTGGTTTCGAAAACCAGTGGGCACTTTTGCCCGTGTGGGTTCGAGCCCCGCCCCCTCCGCAAAAAAATCGCCCCAAAAGCGATTTTTTGATAGAATGGATAGAAGATGAACCCTAAGTACAAGAAAATACTAAAACTATTATCCATTCCCCTTATACTTCTAGCGGTATACTTAATATTGATATTGGTTTGGAAAATCTGTAATTTACCGTCAGAAGAAGCATTGTTAGAGATGTTAAGAGATGCTTTTGCTAAATACGGATTATGGATTGTGTTAATAGGGGCGATATTAGAAGGACTATTATTTATTGGTTTCTATTTCCCAGGCCTGACCATTATATTTTTTGGAATAGTTTTAGCAAGCGCCAATATTGATATAATTGCCAAAACTGTAGCTGTAATTTCTATTGCTTTAATTGTTTCATATCTTATTGACTATACTATAGGAAGATATGGTTGGCATAAACTAATGGTAAAATTCGGTCTTAAATCTTCAATAGATAATGCAAAGAAAAAGATAGAGAATAAAAAACTCAGAACAATATTATTCAGTTATTGGAATCCTAATTTCGCTTCATTGATAGCTACAGCTGCTGGAGCATTAAAAATTCCATTCTTTAAGTTTTTTATCCTTAATTTTATAGGGGTAATAGTATGGAATATTGTTTGGGCGGTTTTAGCCGTATTTCTAGGCGAAAACGCTATAAAATACATGGGAATAGAATATGTTGTTCTATTTATCTTTGCCTGGATAGCAATCTTGCTATTGAAAAACTACTTTTCAAAACAGAAAAAAATCTAAAAATCTATCCTAAATTCTTTTCCATGATCTTTGAACCCTAATCTTGAATACAATTCATGGGCTTTTGTATTATCATATCTGCTTGTGCAGATTAATTTATAGCAGCCAGACTCTCTAGCTTTTTGGATTAATGCTCTGACTATTTCTGTTCCAATTCCCTGTCCCCTCAATGATTCATCTACAAAAACATCTTCCATGTATCCAAAAGGTTCTTTATGTAGATCGTTATGGAGGAGATATAGGTAAGCTCTGGCTATTTCTTTTCCGTCTTGTTCAATAAATAGCTTAATTCCCCTAGAATCTATATTTTTAAATTGGATGTCCATGATTGAATCATAGAAAAAGAAAACACTTTTTACAAGGCCACCTCTTTTAAAATATTAATATTGATGTATAATGAACAAAGCCGTTTTCTACGGCTTGTTGTTTCAATGACTAAAACAGATATTAAAAATAGGGCGCCGGTAGTAGTTATCATGGGCCATATAGATCATGGCAAGTCTTCTCTATTGGAAGCAATAAAGGATTTTCATATTACTGCTCAAGAATCAGGAGGAATTACCCAGCATATCGGAGCATATGAAGTAGAGCACGAAGGCAAACCTATTACCTTTATCGATACTCCGGGGCATGAGGCATTTTGTGCTCTCCGTTCAAGAGGCGCAAAGATAGCAGATATCGCCATTCTAGTAGTGGCGGCTGATGAAGGGATTAAGCCGCAGACAATAGAGGCAATCAATTGCATTCAATTAACCCAATTGCCAATGATTGTCGCTATTAACAAAATGGATAAGCCGGGAGCTAATCCTGTAATGATAAAAAACGAACTAATGAAGAATAATATTTTGCTGGAAGAATATGGAGGAAAAATTCCCTGTGTTGAAACTTCAGCCAAAACAAAGAAAGGAATAAGCGATTTGTTAGAAATAATTCTTTTAACAGCAGATGTAGAAGATTTAAAAGAAAATACTGCTGTAACTGCCAAAGGAGTGATAATAGAGGCATATCTTGATTCTAAAAAAGGGCCAATTGCCACCCTTTTAATCCAGGAAGGGATATTAAAAATATCAGATATTGTTTCTACTAATTCTACCTGCGGCAGAATTAGATCAATGGAAGATTTCTCAGGGAAAAAGATAGAGCAAGCCATTCCCTCTCAGCCGGCAATAGTCATGGGCTTTGAAGCAGTTCCAGGCGTGGGGGAGGAATTCAAAATATGCCAGGCAATGGATGAGGCAAAAGAAAATATTAAAAAAGGAGAGCCCCAGAAGCAGAATAATCTAGAAATAGATGGAAAAATACTTAATTTGATAATAAAGGCAGATGTTTCAGGATCTTTGGAAGCAATAGAAATGATTCTGCAGCCATTATCTAAATCTGAGATAAGGCCAGTAATAATTAAAAAGAATGTGGGAGAGATAAATGAGGATGATATACAGATGGCTTCTGCCGGCAAAGCTAGAATTTTTGGCTTCAAATCAGGAATTAATCCTCAGGCCAAGAAACTTGCAGATCAAAAGCAAGTAGAAGTATATGAGTTTGATATTATTTACAATCTTTTAGAAAAAACAAAAGAGTTGATTAAAGAGATTATAGAATCGGAAACAGTACGAAGAGATATTGGTAAATTAAAGGTTCTATTAGTATTTAAAACAGATCCTACCAGACAAATTATCGGAGGAAGAGTAATTGACGGAGAATTTCTTCCTAAAGTAAAAATAGATATTTTAAGAGAAGAAAAGAAAACTGGCTCTGGAAAAATTTTGAGCTTGCAGAAAGATAAAAGGGAAATAGAGAAAGCAAAAGCCGGAGAAGAGATAGGAATATTGTATGAAGGAAGCGCAAAAATTAAGGAAGGAGATGTCTTAATTGCCTTTGTGGAAGAAAAAAGGAAAATGGATATGTAATTTTTTTTAAAATAAGCTAGAATTAATATATATGAGAAAAAAGAAAATAGTATCCAAAAAAACCAAACCTCAAGATATTAATAAGATATCTTTAACTTGGGGAAGCTGCCTCAAATTTTGGCTCATTGGATTTGCGCTGTTTATCATCTTTGCAATGGTTTGGGTTGGTTTCTCTCTTCTGACTAAATAGATGAGTCGGAGAATAGAAAAAATCAATGAAGTTTTAAAAAGAGAGCTTGGCCAAATAATATTGGAGCATGTTGATTTTGGCAAGAATATATTAATTACTGTAAGCAGAGTAGATACTGCTCCTGACTTGTCTGGGGCCAAAATCTATGTTAGTGTTTTGCCAGAGAGTTTTTCAGAACAAATTATGCTAGATCTAAAAAAGAAATGCTATGCCATCCAGAAAGAGATAAATAAGATAATGGAGATAAGGAAAGTTCCTAGGCTCAATTTCTGTAAAGATACATCTTTTAAAGAAGCTGCCCATATAGACGAACTTTTAAAAGGGATAAATAAGGCCAGGTAGCCAAGTAGCAAGGCGACGGTCTGCAAAACCGTTACACGCGGGTGCAATTCCCGCCCTGGCCTCATTAAAAGCTATTTGACAATATATGAAGCCGAAGTGGCGGAATGGCAGACGCACAACACTTAAAATGTTGCGAGCTTTTGCTCATGAGGGTTCGACTCCCTCCTTCGGCACTTGGGCGCGTAGCTCAGTTGGTTAGAGCGCTTGCACGACACGCAAGAGGTCCCCAGTTCGAGTCTGGGCGTGCCCACACCATGCTGCAGTAGCTCAGTGGTAGAGCGCTTCTCTGAAAAAGAAGAGGTCGCCAGTCCGATCCTGGCCTGCAGCACATGCGCGGGTGTAGTATAATGGTTATTACGTTGCCTTGCCAAGGCAATAATGGCAGTTCGATTCTGCTCACCCGCTCAGAAAAGACACTTAGAGATGAGTGTTTTTGATTTGACATATATGATTAGAGTGGTAGAAATATATTAGTCATCCAAAAAAAGATAGGAGGTGTTTGCCAGTGCCTTCCGATAGGTTGAATGCGAGCCTCACGGTAGCTGTTTTCGTGGAAGAAGACGAGCAGCTTCTTATGGGGCAGAAAAGAGACACTAAGGAATGGGGAGTCCCGGCGGGTCACATTCTTCGCGGAGAATCTCCAATAGAAGCCGCTGCGAGGGAAGCTCTCGAAGAAATGGGGACGCAGATTAGCCCTTATGCATTCCTTGGGACGTTCTTTGTTCCCCGGGAGGACGGAGCTTCGATCTGCTTCGGAATCCGAGCGTTTGTTCGTCAGGGTTCAAAGTTCGTCGCTAAGGACAGAGAGAACCTTCGAATCGAATGGAAAAGCAGGGGTTTCGTGGAGTACCTACTCACCAGTGGCGGTTTATACCGTCCAGAGTATCAGGCTCACAACCTGATGGCCTGGTTGAGCGGAGAAAGACATCCACTCTGGATTCTTCACGAGATCAGGGTGCCTTGGGCCAAGTGAAGTTGATCTTTGAGCTCAACTGTTCGCAGTTTGGGCAGGAGGTGTCATGAACACATCTTGGGGGGTAAGCGTAAGCTCCCCCCGTACTCTTTTTTAAACCCCCTAATTTCCCTTAAAACCCTTGACTTTATTTCTTGCTCGGGATATAATAGTAGTACTTCCCATTTATGCGGGAAGTTTATGTTATGAGTACTCTAACAAAAACAACGGTCGTTTTGGCAGGAATTTTAGCCCTCGGTTGGATTGTTTTACCAGCCATAAATCAGGCAAATGCTGATCAGGAAGCTTCCTTAACAGCATATGCCCTTGAAGATTCTTTGCCAGGAGGTAATAATTTGCCTGGATCTATCATTATGGTCCAAGACAATAGCTTTATCTCTAACAACAGCCATTTTTTTAGCGATAATAAGACAATCTACGTGATTGCAACCGCCTATTCTTCTACCGTATCCCAGACAGACGATACACCATTTATTACTGCTTTAGGAACTACAGTAAGAGATGGTATTATCGCCGCTAACTTTCTCCCATTTAGAACAAGAGTAAAAATACCAGAATTGTTCGGGGATAAAGTATTCGAAGTAGAAGATAGAATGGCTCCTTCAAAGGGATACCATATTGATGTGTGGTTTGAAACCTATCAGGAAGCTAAGGAGTTTGGCGCACACATTACACAAATAGAAATATTAAACTGAATACGATAGAAATCTAAAACCCGCTGTTCTTAAGCGGGTTTTAGATTGCATAGGGAAGAGAGAGATGATATAATAACCCTATATTGCAAATCTTAATAATTAAAAAGTAATTTTATGAAAAAAATACTAATTATTAGCTTGTTCGCCGTCGCCATTGTAGCGGTGATTATCGCCTTATTGTTAGTTTTGCCAAAAGAAGGGGAAAAACTTGAAGGGACAACTATTAATATGTCTGGGATAGCTTCGGGGATAATAGATGCTAGGTGTGCAGACGAAAGTTACAAATCTGATTTATCAGATGTAATTATTGAAGGAGAAGTATTGAGCCTGACGGTAAAAAAATTAGATGTAGCAGATCTGCAGTCATCTGGATATAAAAAACCAGAAATAGTAGATTCTGTAGAGAGTTTTTTAGTAACGTCAATAAAAATTGACAATATTGTGAAAGGAAGCATTGAAGACCAATCTTTGGGTATAAATATAGTTGTTGGCAAATCAGGAGGAATGATTGCGGAAGACTACCCAGATTTTACAAAAGGAGAAAAAATAAAGATGTATCTCAAGAATTATGATTATGGTTTGTATCCAGTATGCGGTAATTTAGGAGTTGTAAAACTTGTAAATAAGAGCACAGAACCAGATGATGCCGGAGGAATTACGGTTCCCTTACAAAACGAGGAAAATCCAGGAGTAGTGGTTGAATAAACACAGAATATTAAATACGAATAGAAATCTAAAACCCGCTGTTCTTAGCGGGTTTTAGATTTAGAAGTGCCGAGGACAGGATTTGAACCTGCACGCCCGTAAGGGCACAGCTCCTCAAGCTGCCGCGTATGCCAATTCCGCCACCCCGGCTTTTACTTCTCTTCTGCAGTTTCTTGAGTTGCTGGCTCTTCTGTCACTTCAGGAGTTATTTCTTCTGCTACTGGTTCTTCTTCTTTCACTTCTCCGATCGAAGCTCTCAACTCTTCTCTTTTAAGCTTGGCTCTTTTTCCTTTAGCTTCTCTTAAGAAATATAGTTTAGCTCTCCTTACCTTTGATCTGGATTTAATTTCTATTTTTTCAATAGTTGGAGAATGCAGAGGAAAAGTTTTTTCAACTCCTACATTATCTACTACCTTTCTTACTGTGATAGTTGCTCCGGCCTCAGAACCTCTTTTTCTAGCCAAAACTAATCCTTCAAAGACCTGGACTCTTTCTTTTTTGCCTTCCTTAATCCTTTCATGGACCCTGACAGTATCTCCCGCTTTTACATCAGGAAGATTGCTCTTAATTCTATTCTGCAGGAAATCTTTAATTGTTTTCATATGTTTTTAAATTATTTAAAATTGTTTTTAATTCTTCTGGCAATGGAGCTACAAATTCATGTATTTCTCCATTCAATCCCTTGATTATTATTCTGTAACAATGAAGGAATTGTCTATTTAATCCTTTAGGTATTAATTGGTTTTTAAAGGAATATACTTTATCTGCAACTATTGGATGCCCGATGCTGGTTAAATGTACTCTTATCTGATGCTTTCTGCCTGTTTTTGGTCTTAAAAGTAGTAAAGTAAAGCCTTCAAATCTCTCAACTACTTTCCATAAAGTTTTAGAATCTCTAAAACCTGTTTTTTTGAAAGGGCCAACTTCTAATACTTGCTTTTTCCCATCTTTGCCTCTTCCTATCCAGCCCTTAATTATTCCTTTATCTTCTTTAATGTTTCCAGAAACAAGGGCTATATATGTTTTTCTAACTGCTCTATTTTTAAACTCTTTTTGGAAAAAAATCAAGGATTCATTATTCTTTGCTATCAAAATCACCCCAGATGTATCTTTATCCAACCTATGGATTATCCCGTATCTTGGTGCTTGGCCACAATTCTTTAACTCGGGAAATTCTTCAATTAGCTGATCAATCAATGTCTTTTCTTTTACATTTCCTTCTGGAAAAACAATCAAGCCAGCTGGCTTGTTGATTACTATCAATTCTTTGTCTTGATAAATGACTTGGAATTTCATTTTTGTGGACGGTATAGGACTCGAACCTATGACCTTCTCGGTGTAAACGAGACGCTCTACCAGCTGAGCTAACCGTCCATGGTGCGCGTGGATGGGATCGAACCATCGAACCTTCCGATTATAAGTCGGACGCTCTAACCGGCTGAGCTACACGCGCCTATATTTATCTGTAATAGCTTTAATTCCCATCAAAACTTGCTCCGTAAGTCTAGCATTTCCGATTCTTGCATTGCAAGTGCCGTGCCCAAAACTACCTTTATGATTTATTCTAGTACTTTCACTCTTTTTAATATAGGGTCTTATAAACTGATTTCTTGGGATATTTAATATTTCTGACCAGAAATTTAATTCTTTTTCTATATTCATATCTTTGTATAGGTGCAAATCGATCTTTATCTTTTCCCTCGGCATCTTTAAGGCAACAGTAACCCATTTAATAAAAAAATTAACTATTGCGGGGTCGGAGTTCGATATAGATAAAGTAGACTCATGAGTTTTAGCCCCTTCTCCCCAATATAAGAATAAACCACAAAGATAAAATTCTCGAGCGGTTAATGGCAATAATCTTCTTTTCTGATTTCTATATGTCGTTTGTAAACGATCTTCTTTCTTCCTTCGCTTTGTTTCTCTGCACCTTTCTACTTGTTGCTGATTATGGCTTCTCAATAGTTCAATCCTTTTTTCCGATAGGGGATAATTTTTCAACCAACCACTCAGAGTACTTTTTGATACTCCAATTATTTGTTTTATCATTCCGTAACTAAACCCCTGTTTTCTTAATAAAATTGCTTGTTCTCTATCCTTTATTCTAGACATATGAACAGAAGAAAGATTATTAATATAAGAATCTTTCTATGGGTTCATTATATCATTTTTCACTGCGGATACAAAGGAAATTTTACTTCTCCTTGATTAATTTTTCAAGCTCTTCCTTCTCTAATGTTTCCTTTTCTATCAAGGCCTTAGCAATCTTTTTTAAGGTAGCGCTCTTTTTCTTTAATATCTCTGTTGTCATGCTTTGAGCTTGAGCAATTATCTTTCCTAATTCCGCATCAATATCTTGAGCTATTCTTTCAGAATAGTTTTTCTCTTCTCCAAAATCTCTTCCAAAATATGTTAACTCTTCTTTTTTACCGAATACTACTGGCCCTAATTCTGACATTCCATATTCCTTAATGAGTTTCCTGGCAATTTCTGATGCTCTTTCCAGATCATTGGAGGCTCCGGTAGTAACATCATTAAAGATTATCTTTTCTGCGCAATAGCCACCCAATAATATGGCAATCTCTTCAATGAATTCTGATTTTGTTTTAAAGTTTTTATCCTCTGAAGGCAGCTTTAAAGTAAATCCTGCAGTTAAGCCCCTGGCAATGATAGAAACCTTTCTTACCGAGCCTGTTTCTGGGAAATTAAGAGCTACTAATGTATGTCCTGCTTCATGATAGGCGCAGATTTCTTTTTCTTTTTTAGACAAAACCTTACTTTTCTTTTCAGGACCTAATAGTACTTTTTCAAAAGCACTAGTAATATCATTCTGATCAATCTCTTTTTTATCAAATCTAGCTGCAAGAATTGCTGCTTCATTCATTAAATTAGCAAGATCTGCCCCAGAGAATCCCGGAGTCCTTTCTGCCACTTCTCTTAAATCTATTTCTTTTATCAAAGGTTTGTTCTGGGCATGATTTTCTAATATCTCTTTTCTTTCATTGATATCTGGCAGTTCCAGCATTATCTTCCTATCAAACCTTCCCGCCCTTAAAAGTGCTGGATCTAATACATCTGGCCTATTGCAAGCAGCCAATACAATTACTTTATCCTTTGGTTCAAAACCATCCATTTCTACCAATAGCTGATTTAATGTCTGCTCCCTTTCTTCGTGGCCTCCGATGATGGCAGGACCTCTTGATTTTCCTATTGCATCCAATTCATCAACAAAGATAATAGATGGTTGTTTCTTCTTCGCTTCTTGGAATAATGATCTGACCCTAGCAGCCCCAACCCCTACAAATAATTCTACAAATTCAGAACCAGAGATGTGAAAGAATGGAACATTGCTTTCTCCTGCAGTAGCTCTTGCCAGCATTGTTTTTCCAACCCCAGCTGGGCCAACTAATAATACTCCTTTTGGAATCTTGGCTCCCATTTTTAAATACTTTTGGGGTTCTTTTAAGAAATCAACAATTTCTATCAATTCTTCTTTTGCCTCTTTTAATCCAGCTACATCCTTAAATGTAATCTTTTCTTGGGAATGTCCTTCTGCTCCGAATAGCCGGGCTCTGGCCTTAGTGAATTCATTAGCACCCATTGCTCCTTGTTTTGCCTGCTTTGAAATATTCCAAAAAAACCATCCAAAAAGCAAGACTGGAAGAACCCCGATAAGAATAGTGGCAATTAGCATCCAATTGTCTCCGCTATTCTTTATATTGATATTAATTTCCTCTAGTTTCTCTTTATCCACACTTAAAGCGGTCAAAGATTCAAATATGGATACATCGCTTTCTTTATTTGCAGTAAGAATGATTCCATCTGCATATTTTGCTTGAATCTCTGTTCCATTGATGTCAAGAGAACTTATCTTTCCTGCATTAATATCGGCAACCAATTGATTTAATGGGATTTCTTTAGATTCTTGATCAGAAGAGGTAAACGGAACTTTTCCGAAAAGCAAGCTTATCGCAAAGAAAATGAGGATGATAAAGAGGAGATTTTTTATAAAATTTTTATAAACCGGTTGTATTTTATTCATTTACTTAAAACCAATTATTTCTCTGAAGGTTTTAAAGTCAAACGATGATCTTTAGGATCAAGATGAGAAACTTTAAACCCATATGTTTCTCCTGCCTTATATTTTTCTTTCATTTTAACTTCAGTTCCGAATTCAGATACATGCACAAGGCCCCTTATCTTTGGAGCTATTTCAATGAATGCTCCGAATTGATTAGTTCTTATTATTTTTCCATTGACTTCGTCTCCGATCTTTATCTTCTTTTCTATCCCCTCCCATGGATCGCTCTGCAAGGCCTTCAAAGACAAAGATACTCTTCCATCTTTGGAAATATCAACTATCTGTGCTTCTACTTCCTGACCCACTTTGACAACCTCGGAAGGATCATTGATTAATTGCCAATCTAATTCAGATATATGGATTAATCCTTCCATTTGGGTATTTTGTTCATCAGCACTTAATGGGAATCTGATAAAAGCTCCAAAATCAGCTAATCCAGTAATCTTTCCAGTTACCCTATCTCCAACCTTGTAGGCCTTTAATAGGCTCTGGATTGCCCCGGATTCCATTGCTTTTTCAGAAAAGATTAATTTACTTTCATTAGCATCAACATCAAATATCTTTACTTTTAAATCTTGGCCGACTAATTGCTGCAATATTCTTAAAATCTCAGCCGAGTTTCCTTCTTCTACTCTTGGATAGTGCTCAATTGATAATTGGGAAAGAGGAAGAAATCCTTTTACTCCATACAGTTCAGCCAAAAGCCCTCCTTTATTAGCTCCATTAGGCCTAATGGCAACTGTCTCAAAATTGTCCTTGAGTTCTTTTAATTTTTCCCAGCCGATTTCTTTTTGGGCTTCTTGCAATGACAATTCAATGTTTCCATCTTCATTGTCTACTTCCACAATCTTTGCGGTGATATTATCGCCGACTTTTAGACTACCCAAAGCTCTCTTGGTCAAAAAATATTCTTTGCCAAGAATTACTCCTGTGCCCATTGGGCTCAGGTCGACATATATACAGGCACGCCCTATCTTTACAATCGTGCCCTCAACCATCTTGCCTTTTTTTGGCAGATAGTCGATGCTGTCGAAATCCTGCGTTAATTGTTCTGTTTCTTTAATCATGCTTGTTTTGTAGCATAAATAGATATAGAAGACAAGGGGAGTCATCCACGAAGGATGACTCCCTATCAATCTCGCGCCTAGCAATACATTGGCACAAGAGAAACCAAGACGGTGTGGTGGTTGATCTGCCGGGCCTTAAACATTTGGCCCTCGGCGCCAGCAGGAAGGATGCCGTTAAGGATCGAAACGACTCTTTTCGCCATTCCGAATGGGAGCCTGAGTCCTACAGGTCCTTGATCGAAGGCGCCGTCGGCGTAGTTGCATCGCTCAGC
This sequence comes from Minisyncoccota bacterium, assembly GCA_028713795.1. Taxonomy (GTDB): domain Bacteria; phylum Patescibacteriota; class Minisyncoccia; order Minisyncoccales; family PEYH01; genus JAQTNP01. The sequence goes on along the minus strand of JAQTNP010000008.1, from coordinate 2,749 downwards.
AATGCCTCTTGCCACGGCGAATCCGACATCGTCTCGCAGAACTGAAATCAGGGCATCTTTCCAATCCTTGGCAGCTTGCGCTGCCTCCAGAATCTCCTCGCGCATAGTTCCACCCCCTCTCGTAGCTAAATCTTTTCTACAACTGGATTATATAAAAGTCAACATTTGAAAAATATTCTAAATGTGATAATATGAAAGCGGATAATCTTGCATTATCAATATTTTTAATTCAATACACATATGGAAATTCGTTGGTATGGACAAGCATGTTTTTCAATCAAGGCAGACGGAGAAGGCAAAGAAGAAGTAAGGATAGTTCTAGATCCGCCAAAAGAAGAAACTGGATTAAAGGCTCCTTTGGAAGAAGCTGAGGTTTTAATTCTGTCTGATGGCAAAAAAAATAAATCAATGCCAAAGCACAGGGTGTTGATTGATACTCAGGGAGAATATGAAATTAAAAACATATTCTTAAAGGGGATTAGCATCAATGGAGGCGAAATATATATTATCGAGTCAGAAGAAATAAAAATCTGTCACTTGGGAGCTTTTGCTGCTAAAGAATTGACTCCGGAACAGATAGAAGAGATTGGAGAGATTGATATTCTGACTATCCCTGTTGGCGGCGGAGATGTAATTACAGGAGCAGAGGCGGTAAAGATAGCAAATCAGATAGAGCCCAAGATTATCATACCTACTTGTTTTAATGTTCCTAAATTAAAGATTAAACAAGAAGATGTGAAAGGTTTTCTTAAGGCATTCGGGCAAGAAACAACAGAAGAGCAACCAAAACTAGCGATTACAAAGGAAAAGTTTCCGGAAAAGACAACAATAGTGGTATTAAAGCCAAATTAAGATGAAGCTTTTAGATAATTTAAGAAAACTGGATGATTCAAAAAAGAAGCTGATTATCTTGTCAGTAGTAATTGTTTTAGGAATAGCATTTTTCATCCTTTGGCTAAAAGTCACTACTTGGAGATTAAGCGGAATTTCTAGAGATCAATTGATGGATGGAATTACAATGCCTAATATTGAATTGCCTGAAGTTGAGATACCTACCCTGCCAGAATCATTTGGAACAGACACAATTTTTTAAATATTAAATTAATGGAAAAAGAAGAAAACAAAGAAGCAATACAAGAGATAGGAAAGGTTCTTCCAAGAGACATCTCAGAGGAAATGAAAAACAGCTACATTGACTATGCAATGTCTGTTATCGTTGCCAGAGCCCTTCCTGATGTCAGAGATGGATTAAAGCCAGTGCACAGGAGAATACTGTATACCATGTATGAAGATGGCTTAACCCATTCTGCCAAATTCAGGAAGTCAGCCAATGTGGTTGGAGGAACATTAGCCAGATATCATCCTCACGGAGATATGGCCGTATATGATGCCTTGGTTAGATTAGCTCAAGATTTCTCCATGAGATACCCTTTGATTACCGGACAAGGAAACTTTGGGAGCATTGATGGAGATCCGCCAGCAGCTCCAAGATATACAGAGGCTAAAATGTCAAAGATTTCAGATGAGATTATTAATGATATTCATAAGGATACAGTTGATTTCATTGATAACTATGATGGTTCCAGAAAAGAGCCGAAAGTATTGCCTGCCTTGCTTCCCAATTTGCTATTGAATGGATCTGTAGGTATTGCAGTAGGTATGGCAACCAATATTCCTCCCCACAACTTGGGAGAAGTATGCGATGCAGCCATGCATTTAATTGACCATCCCGATGCAACCACAGAAGATTTATTTGAATTTGTAAAAGGGCCAGATTTTCCAACAGGCGGGATAATGTTTAATTTAAAAGAAATTATTGCTGCCTATTCACAAGGCAAAGGAGCTATACTTACTAGGGGAAAGGCAGAAATTGAAGAAAAAAAGAATGGCTGGCAGATATTAATTACAGAAATTCCATACCAGGTGCAGAAATCTGATTTAGTGACCCAGATCGCCAAACTTATACAGGATAAAAAGATTGATAAGATAAAGGATGTAAGAGACGAATCTGACAGGGACGGATTAAGGATTGTAATTGAATTGAAAACAGGCGCTTTTCCGCAAAAGGTTTTAAACCTTTTGTACAAATCCACTGATTTGCAAAAGAATTTCCATTTGAATATTTTGGCTTTGGTTGATGGAATACAGCCCAAAGTTCTATCCCTTTCAGATGTCTTAACCCACTATTTGGCTCATCGCCAGGAGGTGGTCTTGAGAAGATGCAAGCATGAATTGCTCAAAGCCCAAGAAAGAGCCCACATATTGGAAGGGCTAGTAAAATGTTTGGGCAATATTGATGAAGTCATCAAGATTATTAAAAAATCTCAAAACAGAGAAGACGCCAGAAAGAACTTGATGGCTAAATTCAAGCTTACCCATATTCAGGCAGAAGCAATTCTTGAAACTAAATTAGCTGCTTTAGCTAAATTAGAAAGGGAAAAGATTGAAGAAGAATTGAAGCAATTAGAAGCAAGAATAAAAGAGTTGCAGATATTAATTAAATCTCCAAAGAAAATTCAGGAATTAGTTAAAAAAGAACTAAAAGAATTGAAAGAAAGATATCAGGATCCCAGAAGAACTAAATTAATGTTAAGAGGAGTAAATGAGATTAAAGAAGAGGATACAATTCCTGAAGAAGATACAATAATCACCTTAACCCAGAAAAGCTATATTAAAAGGATTGATCCGGAAACGTATAAAACCCAGAATAGAGGTGGAAAAGGAATTATTGGTGCAGAAACAGGAGAGG
>JAQTNP010000007.1 GCA_028713795.1 Minisyncoccota bacterium | reverse complement strand
ATCAGCTATGGGGGCGATCTGGGCATTGTCTCTATCTAGCCCAACAACCAGCTGAGTCAAATCATTTGAACCGATGCTCATTCCATCAAATATTTTTAAGAATTCCTCGGCTAGAATTACATTGGAAGGAATTTCACACATTACATATATTTTAACATCCTTTCTTTTAATTCCAGATTTTATAATCAGATTGATAACTTTTTTTCCTTCTTCTACTGTTCTGCAAAAAGGAACCATTACAGCGATATTTTTTAATCCGAATTCTTCTCTTGCTCTTTTAATTGCCTGGCATTCCATTAAGAACGCAGGAGCAAATGTAGAATCATAATACCTGGAAGCTCCTCGCCAGCCAATCATTGGATTGCCCTCCTCTGGTTCAAACATTTTTCCCCCTATCAGCTGGGCATATTCATTGGTCTTGAAATCAGAAAACCTGACAATCACTTGTTGGGGATAGAAAGCAGCAGCAATTTGAGCTATTCCTTCGCTTAATTCTTTTACAAAATATTCCTTTTTATCTTTATGCTCAACAGTTATCTCTTCTATCTTGGCTTTCAGCGCCCTATCCTTTAAATGATTAAAATGATATAGGGCTAAAGGATGCACTTTAATCTTTTGGGCAATGATAAACTCCTCTCTTGCTAATCCCACTCCTTTTACGGGCAAGAAAGCTGTTTTAAAGGCAATTTCAGGAGACCCTATATTAACAGTTACTTTTACTTTTGTTTTGGGGATCTTTCTCAAATTATACTCATGAACATTGTATTTAATTTTCCCCTCATATATTTTTCCATGCTGACCCTGGCTGCAATCAATTGTTACATATTGACCGTTTTTCAGTACTTTTGTTGCATTCTTAGTGCCGACAATACAAGGAATTCCTAATTCTCTGCTTACAATTGCTGCATGAGCGGTTTTTCCTCCCTCATCGGTAATGATTGCAGAAGCAATTTTCATTATCGGGACCCAATCTGGATCAGTCATTTTAGTTGCTAGTATTTCTCCCGGCTTAAACTGATTCATCTTGGAAATATCAGGGACCAATCTGACTTTTCCCTGTCCAATTTTATCTCCCACCGCAATTCCTTTAAGAATTGGCTCTTTTGAAGTTTTTAGTTCGTATTCCCTGTAAACAGTTTTTCCTAAAGATCTGTGAACTGTTTCAGGCCTTGATTGAACAATGAATAATTCACCGGTTTGGCCATCTTTTGCCCACTCTATGTCTTGTGGCATCCATTTTTTAGACACTTTAGAATAATGGTCTTCTATCAAACAGGCCCATTTCGCCAAAGTGATTATATCTCCCTCGCTTAGGGAAAAAATTAATTGTTTGTTTTTAACAACATCTTCAGATTTTAATCCTCCTTCTGGTTTAAATATTAATTTCTTAGTTTTTCTTCCAAGATTTTTTACAATAATTGATTTATATCCTTGTTTTAAAGTTGGCTTGAATACAAAAAATTCATCAGGAGTAATTTTTCCCTGCACAATCAATTCTCCTACTCCCCAGATTGAATTAATCAAAACCACATTAGCGAATCCTGTCTCAGTATCTAATGTAAACATTACCCCAGAAGACCCAAGATCAGACCTTACCATTTTTTGCACTCCTACAGATAACCCGATCTTTAAATGATTGAATCCTTTTTCCTCTCTATAGGCAATAGCCCTGTCTGTAAAAAGAGAGGCCATACATTTCTTTACAGAAATTAATAGGTTTTTTTCTCCGGAAATATTCAAATATGTTTCTTGTTGTCCTGCAAAAGAAGCGGTTGGCAAGTCCTCGGCAGTAGCCGATGACCTTACAGCCACATCCGCATTTTTTAATTTGTAGAATTTAGAAAGATTATTGTAGTATTTAATTATTTCTTCTTCCAATTCTTTTGGCATTGAAGCATTTAATATCAAAGATCTTATTTTCTTTCCAGTGGCCTGCAAGCTATCTATGCTTTTTGGATTAAATTCTTCTTTTATTATTCTAGATATCTCTTTAAAGATTTTAGCTTTCTTGAGAAAGTAAAAATATGCGTCAGCGCTAATAGCAAAACCATTAGGAATCCTGATTCCTTTTTTAGTTAACGTCTGGTACATCTCTCCCAATGAAGCATTTTTTCCTCCTACTAAAGGTACGTCATTATGATCTAATTCTTTAAACCAATATACAAATTTTTGTTTTTCCATATGCTAATTAATTAATTCTTTAAAGCTCCTGACTGCTCTTAATGGATCTGAATAGTTTGGTATTTTGTTTTTTTCTAAAAATCCGGATACTTCTTCATTATCCTCCATAAATACAGAAATTATGGGTTTTGATGGATATTTTTTCTTGGCTTGTATCAATGCCTGGGCATTCTTTTTGGATTCAGTCATGATTTGAGCGCTTTGTATTACAATCAAGCCATAGATATTCCTCTGTTTTAATGCAGCATTTATGGCTATGGCGTATCTGTCGCTTAAAGCGTCTCCCACTATATCAATAGGATTACTTCTTGACCAAGCAGGATGCATTTTCCCACTTCTTTCAAGAGCACCCTTTGTCTCAGAAGATAATGATGGCAGATGAATTCCTAGTTTTTCGCAATAGTCGGCAGTTAATATGCCCGCTCCCCCGCCATTGGTTATCACAGCCAGACCATTTCTGCATTTTGGCTGCCAGGACAGTGCCTTGGCAGCATCAAACATTTCTTCCAGAGATTCAACCTGTATAATTCCTGCCTGCTCAAACATTGCTGTATACATTTGATTGTCTCCAGATAGGGCGCCTGTATGAGAAGCAACAGTTTTTAATGTTTTTTTGCTCTTCCCGCCCTTTAATACTATTATTGGTTTTTTCTTTGCCACCTTGCTAGCTATTTCAAAGAATTTCCTTCCATTCTTCAGCCCTTCGATATATAGGACAATAACTTTGGTTTCTTTATCCTTTCCTGCCCATTCCAAAAATTCAGGCAACGTTACCCCTGCTTCGTTCCCATATGAAACAATTAAGGAAAAACCAAATAATTCCTTAGATGTCTGACTAATCACAGAATCTATTAATGCTCCTGATTGTGAAATAAAGGCAATATCACCCTTTTTTGGAGTTAAAGGAGCAAAAGTAGCATTTAAATCTATTGAAGGTCTGATAATTCCTAGACAGTTAGGCCCGATTAACGGAATATTAGCAGCAGAAAATATGTTTTTTATCTGATTTTCCAGCTCTTTTCCACCAGAGCCCATTTCAGAGAATCCAGCGCTGACAATCACTGCGCTCCCTACTTTCTTTTCAACGCATTCAACAGATACTTTTCCTACAATAGCAGCTGGAACAGCAATAACGGCTAGATCAATTCTATCCTCAATGTCTTTTACAGAAGAATATGTTTTGTTTTTAAATATCTGCTTTTGAAAAGGATTTACAAAATATATTTTTCTGTATTTTTTCCCTTGAAAAAGATTATAGCTTAAGCCGAAGCCAACAGTGAAAGCTTTCTGGCTTGCTCCGATTATAGCAACGCTTTTAGGATTGAATAATTTATCTAAATTCATACTATTATTTTAACGTCTACCGCTATTACCTCTTTATCATTGGCTACCAATGGATTAATATCGATTTCTCTGATATTTTTCTCAGAAGAAATCATTTTGGAAAGATTAAACATTATTCTTTCCAACTTCTTAAAATTAATTGATTTTTGTCCTCTGGCCCCAGAAATTATCGGATAGCCGGCATTCTTTTTAATCAGTTTTTTAATTTCAGCCATACCTACCGGAGCTAAGCGGATTGTTGTTGATTTCAATATCTCGACAAATATGCCTCCCAGCCCAAACAGTATCGTTGGGCCGAATGTTTTGTCATTCTTGGCTCCAGCAATAAGATAGATACCGGGAATATGTTTTTGTATAAGAATATCAGCAGAGGGAAATTTATTCTTAAGTTTTAAGAAAGCATTTTCTGTTTCTTCTTTTGTTTTTAAATTAATATATACTCCCCCCTTGTCGGTTTTATGCAATATTTTCTGAGAAAATATTTTTAAAACAACAGGATAACGGTATTTGTCAACAAAAGAAAAAACTTCAGAAAGATTCTTTACCTTCCTTGTTTGAACAAAAGGAATATCGTATTGTTTTAACAGTTCCAACGTTTTTTCAAGATTGAGCATATATATAATTATATAGTATTTAGAGGATAAAACAAAACCCATCGCCTTTCAGCGATGGGTTTAATTCTAATTATTCTTTGATTTCAAGCAGTTCATTGATTCTTCCCCTATCAAACCCCACTACTATTGTTCCGTCTATGTCCAGCACAGGAACGCTAAGGGCATTGGTTTTCTCCTGTAATTCCTGCAATGCTTTTTGATCAGAGGAAACATCCAAATCCTCGAATTCAAATCCTCTATCCTTAAGATATGTCTTGGCCATTACACAGTAAGGGCACATTTGTGTTGAATATACCTTGATTTTAGCCATATTAGCAGGATCCTTCGGCTGCAGTTGAAGAGGCGTTCAGCTCCTGGCTGCATTCTTCTGGAGCTGTTTTAAATGCCGAACAGACAGCCTTTTTAATATCTTCCGGAGTTCTTGCTCCGCTATAGATCATGCCATTGATGACAAATGTCGGAGAACCGGCTATTTTAGCTTCTTCTTCGCCCTTGTATTGGGCAGGATCTTGAACAGGATAATCTTTGTCAGTCAATTCCACCTCTGATTTCAAGAATGACTCTGCTTCGTTTTTATAGCAATCCTTAATTTTGGATGTGTCTATTCCAAGCTTAGTTGCTATTCCTTCCCACTTGCTATCTACATTGGTTGAATCAGTATTTTCATTTATGTCTGCTACAAAATCCCATAATTTGCTTGGTTCGTATTTAGCAACACACATTTCCCTTACGCCCTGATTTAATTCCTGGATTCCATGCATTGAGCAGTAAGCTCTTTCCTCGTCATAGCAATATTGAGAAGCCTGGTCTTCTGGGCCATACTTACCATAGAAAATGTAATGAAGGCCAACATCTATTTTATCCTTTAAAAGATTCATAATAGGAGCTATTATGCTTTCTGCATCATTGCCATATGGACAGAAAGCCATAGTGAATAAATCTAATTCTGGCTTATCTGTTTTTGCAAATTCTTTTGCTTTGGCTGGCTGCATATCATATCCTTCCGTAAAGAAAAGCTTTCCATTTTTAGTAACGTAAGAAGTATATTCTGTTCCGCTGTAATCCAGCACTACCTTATACACTCCGTTTTCTGAAGAAGCAGAGATAAAGGAAGCTGGGCTTTCTCCATTGCCAAAGTTTTCATTAATGTACTCAACAGCCAGTTTGCCGGCTTTGTCAGCAGACATTCCGACTAAACTGCCACCTGATTGGAATAATAATGCGCCCAATACAAGAATGGCTAAGGCTTCTACCGCTATCACTGCAAACGTTATGCTTTTTTGTTTTTCCATATTTTTTAAAACAGAGTCTAGATGATAGATGATTAATTATAATTATCTATCCCCTATCCCCGTCTTTTTATTTTTAATATTAACAGATATTATTTTTTTTGCAAATCAACAATGAATTTAATGAATAATCTTGAAGGCATTACTGGCTTATTACAGCTTTTCTCGGAAAAGCTTTCAATTCCATTGCTTTGATTCTCGTATATAAGGAAAGGAACATTTCCTTTGGCGTGCATTTTCTTATTGCAATCAGTTCTATGATCGCAAGTTATTATTATATCCGAGTTATTCAAATTAAGCAATGGCTTTAAATGCCTGTCTATTTTTTCAATGAATGATTTCTTTCCTGCGCAGTTTCCGTCTTCTGCTAAGCAATCAGCAGCCTTAATATGCAGAAATACGAAATCATTTTTCTTTAAGCACTTCTTGGCTGTATTAATCTTTTCCTTGAGATTAGTATTTATCCCACCATTAGCTCCTTTTACTTTTACTACTTCCATTCCTAAAAATTTAGCTATGCCTTTATATAAATTTCCCCCAGCCACACAGCAAGCTTTCATTGCCCAAACCTTTTTAAAGGAAGGAAGTTTTTTAAATCTGCCAGCGCCTCTTAATAGCAGAAAATTAGCTGGAGGCAATCCAGATTTTTTTCTTTCTTGATTAATGAAATGATTTTTTAATACTTCATGAGATTTTAAAACAAATTCATTTAGCAGCTGAGCTGTAAAAATAGCAGATCTTGATTTATTCTTTGCTTTAATCTTTAAAGGTTGTTTAAAGATTTCTCTTGGATCATTGCTAGTTATTTCGGGAGAAATATCTTTTGTTGACCTTAGTCTCAATACTGCCCTGTAGCCCCAAGCTTTTTTGACAAAAATCTTCACTCCTTTTATTTTTATCCTATTTAAATCGTTAATCAGGGCCTGGGTGTTTTCTATTCTTCCAGCCCTCCTGTCTTTGATTGTAAGATTACTGTCAACGGTGGCAAAATTAATCCTTATGGCGACATCTTTTGATTTTAAGGGAATTCCTGCGCCCAAGGCCTCAAATATTCCCCTTCCCAAGCTGTATCTTTTTGGATCAAAGCCAAAAAGAGCAATATGCGCATCTTCTGATGTTGGAGCATCTTGGCTTTCAAACATAAAGGGCTCTAAAGATCCGCAAAATCCATTTTTTGCCATAAGATCAAGATTAGGAGTCTTAGCCGCTTCTAAAGGAGTTTTTCCTCCAAACATTTTAACAGGATTATCGCCTAATCCATCTATTACAATAAATAGAATTTTTTTCATATGATTAAGTCTGTAATTCTTTTTCTATCTCAATGAGCCTATTATACTTAGCCACCCTTTCTCCTCTGGCCGGAGCGCCAGCTTTGATATAATTGGCACTGATGCCTACTGAAAAATCAGAAATGAAATCATCCAGAGTTTCCCCAGATCTATGAGATACCATGGTTTGCCAGCCAAATGATTTGGCTGTGCTTACCGCTTCAATTGCTTCGCTTACGGTTCCTACTTGATTGATTTTTATTATTGCTCCATTGCAGGCGGCTTTTTCCTTTGCCTCTATTATCCTTGAAACATTGGTGGTTAGAAGATCATCTCCTATTACCGTAATCTTTTTGCCAAATTCTTCCTGAATCATCTGAAATCCCTTCCAATCATTTTCATCAAAAGGATCTTCAAGTGCAATGATGGGATATTTTAAAATAAGATTTTTGTAGAATTCCATTAATCCGTTGCTAGAATATATTTGATTAGACATTATATATTGCCCGCCTTTCTGGAATTGCGAAGCAGCGCAATCAAGAATTAATTTGACCTCAGAGTTCTTGTTAGGCAGCATATTAATCGCTTTCATTATCAATTCTAAAACCACATATGGAGAAGATGTTGGAGGAGCAAATCCCCCTTCGTCACCAATGTTTACAGCCGTCTTGCCAAATTCTTCTTTAATAATATTTTTTAAATGATGATATATTTCAGATCCAGTCCTAATATTCTGGGTTGCAGAATCAAAATATGGAACTATCATGAATTCCTGAATCGGCAATTCGCTGCCAGCATGAGCTCCGCCATTTACAATATTGAAAGCTGGTTTAGGAAGCTTTGGTGAGTTTATATTGCCTGATTGGGCAATCTGAGCTATATGTCTCCATAAAGGGAAATTCTTTGTATTTGCTCCTAATCTTGCTGCTGCCATTGAAATGGCAGCAATAGCATTAGCTCCTAATTTTGATTTATCCTTTGTTCCGTCAAGATTGATTAAAATCTCATCTATTTTTTTCTGGTCTTTAGGATCGCAGCCAATAATAGATCTATATATTTTTTGATTTATACTATTTACAGCATTTAAAACCCCCAATCCAGAAAATCTGGTAGGATCCCCGTCTCTTAATTCTTTAGCCTCTCTTTCCCCCACTGATGCGCCAGAAGCAACGCTGGCTTTAGCAGAAAAATCTCCCGCCTCTATTTTTACTTCAATAGTAGGATTTCCTCTGGAATCTAAAATCTCTCTGGCAACTACCGATTTAATTTTAGGATTAAGTCCTAGCATTTTTTTACATCTTGTACATAATTATATGCATTGACTGCAGCTTTTGAACCTTCTCCTGCAGCAACAACTATTTGTTTTGGAAAAACATCAGTTACATCTCCGCAGGCAAATAGTCCTTTAGTCCTTGTTTGGCAAGTTCTTGGATTTATCTTTATCTCATCTCTTTTGCTGAAATTAACCAAATCTTTTAGAAATGAAGTAGCTGGCTGATTGCCTATCTCAATAAATATGCCATCTACTTCTAATTCTTTTTTATGCTTGCTTGTCTTATCCTCATATATTATCTTTTCTACCGTCTTAGCTCCCTCTATCTTCAATACCTTTGCACTGGTTATTATTTCTGCTTTTTTGGTAGCCAATACTTTATCCTGATTATCTTTGAAAGCAGCCAATTTATCGCTTGCTTCAAGAATATATATATGATTTACGTATTTTGAAAGTAAAAGAGCCGCCTCCATCGCAGAATTTCCCCCTCCTATTACTGCCACTTTCTTGTTGTAAAACAAGGGACCGTCGCATAAAGGACAATAGCTTACTCCTTTTCCGACAAAATGCTGTTCCCCTTCAACCTCCAATGGTCTGGGATCAGCTCCCGTAGCTACAATCACCGCATATGTTTTAAAATGATTTTTACTCTTTGTAGTTATACAGAAATAGTTTTTTACTTTTTTAATTTTGGAAACCTCATCTCTCTCAATATCAATTTTGTGCTTTCTTAAATGCTTTTGAAAACTATTAATGAGATCAGGTCCGGTAATCTGAACAGTTCCCGGCCAATTTTCTACAGGAGTGACTTTTCTGGTAATCTGTCCTCCGAATTCCCTAGTAATTATCAAGGCATTCATTTTCTGCCTGGCAGCGTAAAGAGAAGCGGTAATTCCTGCTGGTCCTCCTCCAATGATTATGACGTCATATAATCCGTGAATTGTCATATGTATTTTTTGATGAATGATTTAATTTCAGAACCGTGCCTTGAGTCTTTCAAGGAATAGTAAATATTGGTTTTTATCCAATTTAACTTGTTATTACATTCTAGCATTGTCCCCTCAAATTCATAGCCGTAGACGCTTTTCCCATCAGTCATCATTCTATCTAAAGCATTAAAGATTGTCAGGTTTTCCTTTAGATGGCTTTTTTCCTGCTTTAGATAATCAAAGAGTTCTCTGTTGAAAATATACCTTCCAATTATTCCTAATTCTGAGGAATGCTTGGAATCAGCCAAATGAATCTTTTTAATTTTAGAAACTCTTTTAGCAATTACTTCAATATCAACAGTATTGTATCCCCTATCTTTTTCTATTCTGTTTAAACCAAGGATAGGTCTCTGGGAAGTTTTAAATATTTTAATTAATTGGCTTATGCAAGGTTCTTCTGAATCTATTAAATAATCGGCAAAAAGAATAGCTGCCGGGGCAAAAGAAGTTTTTTCTCCAGCTAAAAGTATTGCATGGGCAGCGCTTACCGGCCTTGCCTGATTAATTGTTGTAATTTTCAATCCTTTTGTCAGTTTTGATAGTTCATCCAGATCCATTAAAACATCTTCTCTGTTGTTTTTTTTCAAAACAGCTTCAAAATCTTTTGGGCTTTCAAAATATTGCAGCAAAGAGTTCTTTGAGGAATCTAAAACAAAAACAACTTCATTGATTTCTGAATCCCTGATCTCTTTTACAAGATAATGGATTATTGGTTTGTCTGAAACAGGACAAGCCGCTTTTGGAAATATCCTTGAAAGCGGCAGGAATTTAGAATTGAAAGTAGAAATTGGAACTATTGCTCTATTAACCTCCTCCATTTTTTATGCTTTTGATTTTCTTAAAAATGCCGGTATATCCCATTTCTTTTCTTCTTCTAAAAGCTCATCTTCGCTTTCCTTTACCATCTGATGCAAATCCAAAGCATTTCTTCTTACCCTTGCCTTAGCTGTAGTTTTTGGAATAGCTTTTTTTGGCTCTTCCTTTTTTGTTTTTCTTTTCTTTGTCTTGGTTTTTTTAATCTCTTGCGGTTTCTCCTCTTTAGGTTCTTCTCCCTCAACAGCCAGTAAGGTAATCTTAATCTTGTTTTTCATTTCCGGTTTTTGTGTTATCCCAAAGATTATCTGCGCCTTGGGATTGAATTGGAAAATATTTTTACATACTTCTTCCACTTCTTTCATCTTCATATTTTTTGATCCGGCAATATTAAAAAGAAATTTCTGGGCTGTTTCAAATTTATAATCCAACAAAGGATTTTTAATCAATTGATCTACTGCTCTTTTTGCCCTATTATTCCCGCCAGCAACAGCGCTTCCAAGAAAAGCAGATCTATTTCTTTCTTTTAAAACGCTTTTCAAATCTGCAAAATCAAGATTGATTGTCCCGGTTGAGTATACTAAATCAATCAATCCTTCAAGATTCTGAGCTAAGATTTTATTCATTGAAGACAAAGCATCTTTTAATGATGTTTTGGCATCAATAATTTCAAATATTTTTTGATTGGGAATAACAGAAACAGCATTTAATCCAGATTTGATTTTCTTGATTGACTCTCTGGCTATCGCCATTCTTCTGCCTCCCTCAAACTTGAAAGGAAGGGTAAGTATGCCAATATTAATCAGTTTTAATGATTCGGCTGCTTCTACAAAGATAGGGGTGGCCCCAGAGCCAGTTCCTCCTCCAAGAGAAGCGATAAAGATACAAAGATCGGCCTTACCTAATTCTTTTTTGATCTTTTCTTTTACCTGGTTAGCTGCTTGCTCCCCCAATTCCGGATTCATGCCGCAGCCAAGGCCGTAAGTGATATCCTGTCCAAAGTAGAATTTTTTAGTCTGATGAGGGGCGACTCTCAAAGATTTGTAATCAACGTTAGCGACAATGAATTCAGGGGCTCCGTGAGAAGGCAACCTTTTCGTTGAAAAGATTCTGGCAATTTCGCTGACAATAGAACAACCGCCTCCTCCGATGCCGATAACCTTGACCTTAGGATTTTTTAATTGGTCAATTGCCGGAACGGCTGGTTTTGCCGCAACCCTTACAGGTCTTTTTGCAATTCTTCTCTTTGGTTTTGATCGCTTTTTGGCCATATTGATTACTTTAATATATGTTTAAAATACATTTAAGTCAATCAGGAAAAAAGAGTTTCCTGACTTGGTATCTCTCTTTTTGTTTCCTGGTCTGAAAAGATTTTAATCTTTCCAAATACTCCATCGTATCCGGGTTCGATATATACTTGCCCCGTCCTGGCCTTGATTATCCCCTTAGCTATCTTTTCCTGTGTATTTTCCATTAAATCTTTTTCTGATACATTTTCTAAAATATTAAATTCTGTTTTAAAAGCAGAAAGTAATTGATTGTATTCAATCAAAACTTGTTTTGTGCCGACATTTTGCCCCAAAGAATCAGCAACCACTTCTTCTAAAGGAATTAAGCTTTTGTAAGGAATGGCGTTATCTGGTTTAAATCCCAGCTTCCTGTCTGCCAATTGATTTATCCTGTTTAAAACCCCAAGAATCAATGGCTTTCCGCAAACAGGGCACATATTATTATATTTTTTTGATTCCTCAGGGGTTAAAGATATATTGCACAATCTATGACCATCATAGTGGTACTTTCCTTCTTCGGGGTAGAATTCAATAGTGTAAAGGAATTTTGTTCTATCCTTTGTTTTTATCGCATCCACTATCCCCTTGTATGACAAGTCAGTATCAAAAATATTGGCTTCCCTGCCTAATTTCTCTGGAGAATGGGCATCAGAATTGCTTACTAAAGCAATTTTATCTAATCTAGATATCTGCCAATTCATTAAAGGATCTGAAGACAGTCCTGTTTCAATGCAGAATATTTTTGGAGTCAATTCTTCAAAGCATTCTTCCAAAGAATCAAACCCTGACTTGGAGCCAAACATGCCAAACCATGGAGTCCAGACATGAGCAGGCATTACAACATTGTCTGGGTCAGCATTCAATACTATTTTTGCCAATTCTTTTGCATCCAATCCAAGAATTGGTCTCCCGTCTGATTTAAGATTTCCAATCCATCCCAATTGGGTGTTGATTTTTTCCACGCTTTCAAAACTAGGAGCTAAAACAACAATGTGTACTTTCCTTACCCCGTTGTTTTTGGAATATATGCAGCTGATTTCAGAGGTTAAAATGAATCTGGTTTGGATTAAAGAATCTTTTAAGGTAAAAAGACCCGGTTCTGCCGGCTCTAATTTCTCTTTTAATTCTTTGAACCATAAAGGATGGGTAAAATCCCCTGTTCCAATTACCAGAATCCCCTTTTCCATGGCTTTCTGCCCAAAACCTTCAAGATTAGATCTTAAAGATGTAGCTCTGGAGTATTTTGAATGTATATGAAAATCAGCAGCGAATTTCATAATTCTAGATCTTGAGAGATTTTTTGCATTGCTTCAAGCCCAATGCCTGAAAAATCTTTCAAAGACAAATTGAGGTATTCCTGGCATTTAGCAATAATATTTCTATTTGCTCCCTTGGCAAAAGATTTTTCATAGAATCTGTTTACAATATTATCTGTTGTCAGATCAGAAATCTTTTTTGACGGCAAAACTAAAGTTGCCGCAACAATTAATCCGCTTAAAGGATCACAACAGAATAGCGCCTTAGCCATTAAGGAATCAGGTGCAATTCCGTGCATTTCATTGTGCGTTTTTACCGCCTCGGTAATTTCTTTAGACAACCCCATTACTTCAAGAATAGCAGCTCCTTCCAAAGAATGCTTACTTGGGTCGTCTTTGGTTGTTTCGTAATCAATATCATGAAGAATTCCTGCTATTGTCCAGCTATTAACATCTTGGTTTAATTTTTCTGCCAGATAACCCATTATTGCTCCAACAGCCAAACAATGCTTAACAAGATTTTTGTTTTTTACTTTTTCAAACAAAAATTTTCTAGCTTCCTGTTCACTCATATTTTAATTTTTTGGGATAATTCTTAATCTTTCTTAAATTATCCTGATTATACCATTCCCATAATTCCTGAGCATTAAGGAATGCCTTTATATCATTTTCGTTATCTTCTAAATCCTTGAATTCAAAAATTCCTTTTTCCGGAGAAAATTGATGAGTGCAATATGGATTTCCTCCTTTTATCACATCAGTTCCGCTTTTTCCCCTCTTTTTGGCTCCGCAAGAAACACATTCTTTATATTGTTCAATCCTTAATATCCATCTTTTATTTGCAATTCTCTGCGACGGAGCTGTTTTATTATATGCATTAAGATATGCAGCGGTCTGCAAATAGTATTCTTCCCAGATTCCAGTTCCTGTTTTGATATCAAGAATTCCTAATTCTCCATTAATTTCAACCAACGCATCCATTCTTCCGGAATAGTAATTCTCAGGATCAAATATCATTCTTTCAATATCTTGGTCAGGATCAAGGATTGAAACATTATACTGGGAAAACCAATCATGAAATGCTTGGATAGACGGAGCTATCTGGGCATCTGGTTCAATTTCCTCCCCTTTTAATAATTGCTCTACTGCGGCATGGGTCTTTGTTCCCCAATTGGCAGAATTTCTAAGCAAGGCCTGGGCCGCCTCAAAGCTTTCCTGCTGAGCATAGTATTTAAGCAATGCTGGTTTGTTGATTATGTCTGTTATTGCCGTGACTCTTGGAACCCAGAAACCCCCAACTTCATGTCCGTGCTTGCTTTTAAACCAATCAATATTATTATACTGCATCTTTTTTCTTGATTATTATTTTATATATGTTATCTAAAAAATCTCCGCCAGCATATCCTACGATAAAGGATATTGCCGGACTACTAATTATACCGGTAATGCCTGACTTGTCTACGGCTGCAGAGCATAATGTGCCGATTACTCCGGAAAGAAAAACAATTACAAAAAAGTATGGCAAATTAAAATCAACTTGCTTGTATGCAAATTGGTGTTTTATATATCCTATCAATCCCCTTACTGTTCCCCCACCCAATCCTCCGATAATGGTGTATAGGTAATTCATGTTATATATGAATAATTAATTCTTCCATCTTAACATGAATGAGATTAAAAAAGAAAGCGCGCCACGTGTCGTATGTTTGTTTGACTCGTGGCGGCTTAGCGATCTTTGCAGGAGCGTTCAATGAATGCTCCCCGCAGATCGCGGGGTGAAATAAGGAGACCAGCTGCAAGCTCTTTTGCTTGCTTCCGGTCTCGGTCATCGACATAATCGATGGAGCCCAGCTCCACGACCTGTCGCCCAATCCTTCTGAACTTGATGGAACCAGTTACGACGTCTATCGTAACCGACCCATCCTTGTTCAAGGATGCCTTCATCGTTCACCTCCTATGTGCTACCTATATTATATCATTATATGTACGCTTCTGTCAATGTTGATAAAAATAGAGAACGGCGAGACTTTTCATCTTGCCGTTCATTGTGAGACGACTTGGTACCAGATTACACAAGTAACCCAGCTCTTGAAGACAATTCCCCCTAAAAGCATAGGGAGAACCCATCGCATCTTCAACACCTTAGTGTCTACGAAGGCTTTGGCTACGATGATGACTACTTCTCCGATTATTGGCAGAGGAAGGTAGTACAACATCAGTACTAGCCACGGAGCTGTTTTGAGCAGTTTTTTCTTTAGGTCGTTCTTGATCTGACCAGTGCCATTGTTATGGTTTCTTAATCGCCCTATTGCAGATTGTATCCAAGATACAATCATGCTCTGGGCAATTATCTGTCCTTCTTTTGTCATTCTGATTCGTTTCCACAGCTTTTCAGCCATGTTAACGAAAAAGAAAGTCAGCAGTACAATGATGGCGCTGTAGATGATCAGCGTTAAGAGTGCTTGCTCAAACGACACCCCTCCGAATCTCCATACGCCAACTCCTGGCGCTCCGAAAATCAATACCGCCCACAAGCCCTTTAGAACCGCGATTACTGCGTCCAAAGTACCTCACCTCCTTGCGAAGAGCTAGTTACTATTCTACAAGTTTTTTGCTAAAAAATCAACCCTCTTTTGGTTCTTCTTTTTTGCTTTTAGTAATTAAATTTATTCCTAAATTTCCAATTTTTCCTCCGGCAAAGATAGCTAATCCTGCAAAAGCTCCCCAGCAAGCGAGATTTATCACTTTATTTGTAAAGTTCTCCGGGAGAACTTTTTCTATGCTGTTCTGCACGGTTTGGGAAACATAGTCCTGGATATTTTCCTGATTTAAATCTTTCTGTTCTATTATTTCGTTTTGAGATATCGCGATATCTTTTTTAAAAATATCCGGAGCAGATATCTTTCCGGTAAATATCTTAAAGGAATACAAAAGCGTAAGAACTATTATTGCTATTCCCAATAGCAGCAATATGTATCCGAATAATTTATCATAGTTCATATTTTTTAACTTAATTTTTTAAATTCACAAATATCCTTAAAATCGCAGAATTTACAATTGAATTGACTTGGATTGGGAGCAAAATCACTATGTTGTATTTCTTCTATCTTTTCAGAAATATTTATTCTGAATTCTTCCAATTCTTTTTCCGTTGGAATAAATGACATCTTTTTTGCATGATCAACATAGTAATATGTCAATTTAGCAGGATTTATCTTTAATACCTCCTGGCTAGCTAACTGGTAGATTAGCAATTGCTGCTTGTCATCTTTATCCAGCTTGTCCTTCAATTGTCCTGTTTTGTAATCAATAATCTCAATCCCTTCTTTTGTTTCATCAATCCTGTCTATCTGTCCTTTTACAGGATAGTTATTAATCTTTAATACAAAAGATAATTCCAAAGCTGGCTGTCCTTTAAAGATAAAGGTCTTGGGCTTTTTCTCTTTAAAATCTTTAAAGAATTCTTCTAGGGCCTGTTTTCCCTTTTCAAACCTTCTTTGTTTTTCTTCTTTGGAAGGATACCATTCATCTATCCATTGCTCCTCATATATCTCTAATAATCTTTTTAAAGTAATTTTCTCTATTCCTACCTTATTCACCTCTTCAATAAAATGCTGGAAAGTGGCATGCATTGTTTTTCCAAAACTGAAAACAGAACTTCCCATCCTTGGAATGCTTAAGATATGGGCGAATTTGTATTGTAAGGGGCATCTTTCAAATGCTGCTATCTGGGTATATGAAAAATATGAAGGCAACCTAATCTCTTTATTGGGTTTTACTCTTTCTTTCGGCTGTTCAAATAGTATCTGCTGGGATGGAAGGACCTCTTCTTTTACCAAACCTAATTCATACAAGAACAAAGAAGGTTTTTTCTTTCTCTGGCCTCCATAATCATCAGCCCAGCAAAAGAAAAGTCCTTTTTTAGCTCTTGTCATGGCGACATAGAACAAACGTCTTTCTTCTTGAAGATGAATATCTCCTAAAGGAAGAATATCCTTGATCAAATCTTCAGGAAGCTCAATGGGATCCTTTCTTTGATCTGTTGGAAATCTTCTGTCAACAAGATTTACAATAAAAACATATGGGAATTCCAGACCTTTTGCTCCGTGCATTGTCATTATCTTTACAGTATCCGGCCCTTCTTCCAAATTAGTTTCCAAATTTCCTAATTCTCCTGCTTCAATTTCCATATTCAAAAGATTTACAAAGTTTTTTAAGCTCGGATCAGTTTCGCTTTCTTCAAATTGCTTTATCTTTTTCAAGAATTGGTTAAGCAAGGATATTTCTCTTTGTTTTTCGTTCTTTACCAAATACTTAAGATACGAAGAATCATTAAGAAAGTGTATCAATACCGAAGTTATTGTATTTTCTTTGGCAATTTTTGTATGGTTTTCTACCAATTGCACTAATTTCCTAATTTTTTCTTTGGAATCCAAAGAAATATCATATACAGAATTGATATTCATCAATACTTCATACAAAGACCAGGCTTTGATTCTAGCCATGTATGATATTTTAGCCAGTTCTTGATACGGAAGATTAATTATCGGAGAGGTTAAAATTCTAAACACAGCGGGGCTTTCATGATAGTCATCTAATAGTTTAAAATATGCTATTACATCCATAATGATTGGCTGGGCATATAATCCCCTAGAGGCTAAGAATTGATGAGCTATTCCCCTTCTTTCCAGCTCTTTGATAAAAGAAATAGCTGCATCATTAGATCTGGTAAGGATTGCAAAATCAGACAATGACTGGGCTTTCTTTTCTTTCATTAGTTCCTCTATCCTGTCCGCCACTCCCCTATTCTCTTCATCTAAAGTTTTAAAATGCAAGTTTTCAATTATCGCTAAAGGTTCAATCTCTGCGGTAAGTTTTTTGCTTACTGCCTTGAATTCATTAATTTTTAATCCTTTCTTTTTCGCCTGGTTGGCAATTTCTTTTTCCTGGCTCAATTGAAATTCCAATCTGTTAGGATTATTCAATTGGATAAATTGGTATGACAAATCCAATATATTTTGTCCGGAACGATAGTTTTTTACCAAAACAATCTGTTTTGCTTTTGGAAAATCCTTGCTGAATTGCAAAACATTGTTAAAAGAAGCTCCTCTCCAGCGATAGATTGCCTGATCATCATCAGCGCAAACAGTAATATTGTTTTTTGGGTGGGCAATCATCTTAATCAATTCATATTGGGCCCAATTGGTGTCTTGGAATTCATCAACAAGGATGTATTTGAATCTTTCCTGATATTCTTCTAATATCTGCGGCCTGTCTTTGAAGAGTTTCAGGCAATACATTATCAAATCTCCGAAATCAAGATAGTTGTTCTGCAACAGCAGATCCTGATATGTTTTGTAAGCATGGGAAATTTCCCCTATTCTTTTTCTTTCTTCGTCGTTTCCATCAAAATCTTCAAAATATGCAAGATAGTCATCGGGATATATTCCCTGATCTTTGCATCTGGAAAAATGATCAAGCATGGCTGAAATGAATTTTGTAGGGTTGCCCATTGGCTTGTAATAGTCCAGATCAAAAATATTTAGATTCCTTCTGATTAACAGCCAGGCGGCAGTATCATCTAATATCTTGAAACTATTGGGCAAGCCAATATCTAGTCCGTGCTGCTCTAAGATTCTTTGGGCAAAAGAATGGAATGTAGAAATCCATAAGTCTAAATATCCGAAAGGCAGAGTTTTATCCACTCTTTCTTCCATTTCTTGAGCTGCTTTATCTGTAAATGTAACAGCAAGAATTTCTTCTGATTTTGCCAGCCCTTTTTCTATCAGATATGCGATTCTTTTAGTGATTACAGCTGTTTTTCCTGTTCCGGCTCCGGCGACAATTAAAAGGGGGCCATTGCCAAAAGTAACAGCCTCTATCTGCTCAGGATTTAAGCCCTCAAGATATATTGATTCCTTTTTCTTTGCCATACTCTTTAAATATTACTTGATTGTATGAAAAAAGGAAGAGAGGTCATTTTGCATGCCTCTCTCATAAACCACCTCCTCTGAGTGTTGGTTGAACGAGCTTGATTCACTGATGGCTCTCCTCATTATCGGCGGCCATAGCGACAGCCAACAGAAGAAGAGCATCGCGAACCCTAGCAGATCTGCCGCCACCCGCAGGCGTACGGAATCTGATTGATCCGGGATAGTCGTTACCAGGGAATGTCTGTATATGGACGTCGGCATCGCACGTTATGCTGACGACCAATATTCCGGTTCGCGAATCATCCTCGATTCGAGAGACCTGATGGAAATGATCGCTGCCGCATCCTTTAAGCGCTTGCCAAACCCGGCTCCAGTCGATCGTCTTTCGAAACTTTTCCCAGGCATCAACGGCAGGTTGTTCGTTCTCCTTGGCCATAGTTACCTCCCCTTTTAATATCTTAATTGTTCTGTCTTTAAAGTCAATTATCATTGCCACAATTCAAATAATCTGCAAAGATGCAGAAATATGAAAGGAATTTTTGTAATCAATAAACCAGAGGGATGGACTTCCTTTGATACAGTAAATTTTCTCAAAAAAAGATTGAGAGAAAAAGTGATAGGCCACGGAGGAACCTTAGATCCAATGGCTTCAGGAGTTTTAATCATTGCAATTGGCAGAAATTCTACCAGTATTTTGAATACAATATTAAAAAACAGTAAAAAGGAATATATTGCTGAGATTCTTTTAGGATCTGAATCAGATACATATGATATTACAGGAAATATTACAAAGAATAATATACAAAGATTTCCTGAATTGCAGGAAATTAAAAATGCTTTAGATTCTTTTATCGGAAAAATACAGCAAGTTCCTCCAAAATATTCAGCAGTCAAGATTTCAGGAGTTCCTGCTTACAGATTAGCAAGAGAAGGAAAAGAATTTGAATTGCAGCCAAAAGAAGTAGAGCTATTTGATTACAAAATTATTGATTATTCTATCAAAAACGATTCTGCGATAATAAAAGTAAAGCTCTTAGTCAGTTCCGGCTTCTATATCCGTTCCCTAGCCAATGACTTAGGAAATATTTTGCAAACTAAAGGGCTTTTGCAATCTTTAACCAGGACAAAAGTAGATAGGTTTACAATAGAAGAAGCTATTGATTTAAAAACCATTCAAGATGATGATCTTGAAGTATATTTCAAGGGCCAGGGATTAGTACAGGGGATAGGGTTTAGGAACTATGCCAGATTCTGGGCAAAGATATTTAATATCAAAGGAAAAGCCCAGAATATAGAAGATAATTTCATTGAGATAATTGGACAAGGAAAGATTAAAAATATTCAAAGGTTTTTAGATAGAATACAAAATGGCCCTCCCGGGGCTAATGTAAAAAAACAATTCTACTATTTCAGAAAGATACAAATCCCCTATTCTGAATTTAAGAAACATTAAAATTTGTTTTCTGCAATCTTTTCCCTGATTTTTTCTAAAAGAGTTTCGATAAAATACAGATTATGAATAGTAAGCAACCTTCCTGCTATTTGTTCCTTTGCTTTAAAAAAGAAGTTTATCTGAGCCTGAGTGTAATTCTGACAAACAAAACAATCACAATTTCTATCCAATGGCTTGAATTTGTCCTTCAAGATAGATTTTTTTAAATCAATTGGCCCTTTTGAAGTTAAAGCCATTCCATGCCTGGCAATTCTTGTAGGTAGCGCGCAATCAAAAAGATCAATTCCCAATTTGATTATCTTTTCCATTACATCCAAATCCCCTATTCCTAATAGATGATGGGGTTTTTGCCAGTCAATCTTTTCATTTACCCAAGATATCGTTTTATACATATCTTCCTTTTTCTTTCCCAAGGCTCCGCCAATAGCTATTCCAAATACATCTAGATCATTTACAAATTCAGTAGATTTGATTCTTAAATCTCTGTAAATCCCTCCTTGGATTATTCCAAATATCCTTTGGTTTGAAGAGATTTTTGTATTCAAGAATCTCTTAAACCATTCATGGCTTAATTCCATTTCTTCTTTAGTGGTTTTCTTGCCATCCAATGGAGATCCGCAAACATCAAAGAGATAGATAAAGTCAGCTCCTAATTCTTTTTGGGCTAAGGCAGAAGATTCTGGCGTTAACCAGATTTCTCTGCCATCTCTTGGAGATTTAAAATGCACTCCCCTGTCATTAATCCTTTTTACCAAGCTATTTGATGGTTTTTCTCTTCTTCTTTGTTCCGGGAAGATAGAGCCGATTTTTCCCAAACCGAATTCAGCGCCTTTTCCTAAAGAAAATACTTGAAATCCGCCCGAATCAGTAAAAATTGGCTTATTGCAATTAAAAAATTTATGCAATCCGCCAATTTTTTCTACTTCTTTTGTTCTATCAAGATCAATGAAATGAAAAGTATTGGTAATCTGGCATTGGGTTTTTGTTTTTTGGTAATCTTTAAAATCCAAACCTCCTTTTATTACTCCGAAAGTAGCTACGGGGATAAAGGCAGGGGTTTTTACCTTTCCATGAGGGGTTGTAATCATTCCAGTTCTTGCCTTGCTCTTTTTAGAAATTTTTTCTATTTCAAATTTAAACATTTCTTTTTGCATTTCTGACTTCGTTTTCATTTAAACCAAAATGATGGGCTATCTCA
>JAQTNP010000006.1 GCA_028713795.1 Minisyncoccota bacterium | reverse complement strand
TCCCCATTCATAGCAAGAATCAGAATCATAGTTTCCACAAGTCTGGTATCCTGTAGTAGAGCTGCATCTTTTTTGTCCAGATGAGCATTCATTAGTACAACAGCTTGGACAACCAGAAGATCCCCCATCAATAATAATGGCGTGGCCAAAGGAAATGAATACAAAGTTAATTAACAATACCAAGGTTAAGATAGAGATCATCATTAATATAATCTTCCTTAAACTTGTTTTTTCCTGAACAATGTTTATTTTTTCCATATTTTTAAATTTTATACTTTTTATAATTTTTATACCAAAAAGTCAATAGTTTTGGCAGTGTCTATATTATACATCTACTTATTATTTATGTCAAGAGAAACCGGCCACCTTTTGGAGGCGACCGGTTACACGATGGGCGAGGACGGGAATCCTACTCCTTCTTGAGCTTCGCGAACTGGGCATCGAGAAACGAGCCGAGACTCGTTTCCGTTTGAAGACCCAGCTCTCCATCGGCGACAAGCCCATCCGTAGCATGTCCTGTCGCAATCAAGAAGGCCTGGAGGCGCTTGATCGTATCGGGATCCATTCTCTTTCACCTCGCTTTCCCATAGGGTTCTAGCTAGTATTCTACTGATAATTCCATCTCTGTCAACTACAACCTTGTATTTATCACATCTACGGAAAAATCATTAGGATCAATATTGACTATATCCCCTCTTTTTATTTCGTCTCTTAATAGTGCCTCAGCCAAGGCATTCTCTACCCTATCCTGTATCACTCTTTTAAGATTTCTGGCTCCAAAAGTAGGATCATATCCTAATGATACAATCTTTTCCTTTAATTCCTGGGTTATTAATAATTCAATATTTTTGTCCCCTAGACTGTCTTTAATCTTTTGAAGATGCAACTGGGTAATATCTAATAGATTTTGAGGACTTAAAGATTTAAATACTACAGCAGCATCAAAACGATTGATGAATTCGGGCCTAAATATCCCTTCTTGGAAAAGATAATCTAATAATTTATCCTTTATCTCTGTTACTGGTCTATGCTCTTTTAATGCTTCTAATATCAATTTATACCCGGCATTAGAGGTGGCAATTATGATAGTATTCCTAAAATCTATCTTTCTTCCCAATCCATCTGTAATGTATCCTTCATCTAATACTTGTAAGAATAGATTTAAGATATTCAAATGGGCTTTTTCCAATTCATCCAATAATATCAAGGAGAAAGGATTTTCTTTTACCTTGGTTATCAAAAGTCCTTCTTGACCCGGGGATCCGATTAATCTTGGTATATCTTCTAAATTCTGGAACTCAGACATATCCAGACGTATCATTTTGTCTTCTGAGCCAAAATATATGGCAGCAATGGCCTTAGAGGTTTCTGTTTTCCCTACTCCGGTAGGACCAAGGAACAAAAATGTTCCCATTGGCTTATTTCTTACAGTAATTTCTGATCTAGCTCTTCTTAAAGCAGAAGATACTTCCTTTACCGCCTCTTCTTGATTGATAATTCTTTGATGAATTAGCTTTTCAAGGTTTAAAAGTATTGATTTTTCCTGCGTCTCTATTCTCCCAACAGGAATTTCTGTTTTTTGGGCTACTACTCTATCAACATCTTTCGGCAATACCCAGAAATTCTTTGAAGAAGTAGCGTCAACCAATACTTCCTCCAATACCTCCCTGGCTTTCTTGGGAAAAGGCATAGAAGTAATATATCTATCACACAATTCAACTATCTGCTTTAAAGCAGGATAGCTTACATATTTTCTGTATCTTGCTTCAAGCTCAGGAAGATAATACTGAAGCATCGAAAGGGTTTCTTCTTTTGTTGGCTCTTTTACCTCCACTCTTCCAAAAAGGCTTAATAAGGAAGGGTTAAGCTCTATCTTTCTATGCAGACCCGCATAGCTGGCCAACCCTACTAAATGGAAATGGGGCAATGGAAGATATGGAGACAATATTCCCGCTATATTTATCGCACCCGGTCTCTGATCAGTTTCTACGAAATTATGAAATTCATCAATGACCAGAATTATATTCCCAGCAGCTGTTGCTTCCTGAAATATTTTCTCAAGAACGGTTTCTACCTGATCAATGCTTTGCATGCTTGCCAAAAGAGTCGGCAAAAGCAATTCAACCACTCTTTTATTATGCATTGGCGGTAATCCTTCTTCTAAAACGCTTCTTTTGGATATTGCATAGATAATATTCTTAGCCCCTACCCCGGGTTCGCTAATTATTAAAGCATTGTTGATTTCTGCATTAGAAAGAATTCTTTCCGCTAGTTCTGTTTCATTAACATATCCTATCACATCAGGATATCCTTCCTTTTTTATTTTCTCTGTCCAGTCAATAGAATATTGATCAAGAGTAATCGTGTATCCAGCAGCCCATTGCTTTCCCAGGCTTCCTTTTCTAACCATATTCTTGTATTCCCAGAATTTAGCATTCTCCTTCTGTTTATTGGCAACTCTATCCTGCCAGTTAATCAATCCTTCAACATCTTCAGCTTGCAATCCTCTAATGATCAGTTCTTTCTTAAAAAAAGATTCGTGTTTAGCCAGAGACATGATTAAATCCCCTATCGTAATATTTACATTGCCTTTTGATTCAGCTAATTGTTTAGCAAATTTGATTATTGTTTCTAATAAAACAGTTTCCTCTCCAGATCTATTGGGAATCTTAAATGAATTTTCTATTCTTTTTGATAAGTCAGCTTTATCAATTAATAATCTATTTAAGACGAATCCGGCATAACTGTTTGTCTTTATTAAAGAATAGAATAAGGAAGTAGCGTCAGCGTATGACAATCTGAATCTGTAAATTACATTCTTTGTTTCTTTTATCGCTAAAGCGCTTTCAAAATCCAAATAGTCAGCTAAATTATATGAATTCTTATGAGTCTTTGGATTTTTCACTTTTAATCTTAAAAACATTTCTACGCTTGTTATCAAAAAGAAAATAGAAAAGAAAATTAGACAGAATCCTGAAATTGTCTGGCTGTGTTTATTCAAAACAAAATAGCTGGCTAGAAAAAAGATTAAAAAGACTATTGTTCCGAACAGGAATATGATTCTGAAGAATTTTAAAATCTTTAATCTTTTTGGCTTGCAAAGATTTACTGCCGGATAGATTATTGAATTTGTAAAATCAAAATTATCCATTTAGAAAAGATAATTAATTCCTAAGATAAAACATATTGCTATTACTATCGGAGCAAGCATCCATAATAAAAACACGAGTCCTCCAATTATTAATACAAATATTTCCATTATTATTCCTATAATGATAAGGAAGCTTCTCATTATTGCTCCGATTATTCTTGAAAAAGAATTAGATACGAATGCTTCAGCCCATCTTCTGATATTAAATCCCCTACCGTATGACCATGAATATTTTCTCCACGGAGCAAATAATGTTTTTAATAATAAAGGAATGGAAAAAAGATATGAGTAATATCTTAAATAATTTTTCCAGATGCGCAAAATTTCTTTCGGCATTTCTCCAAAATGCCATTGAAAGTATTGCATTAGAATGTTTTGCCTCATTATTAAATGATACAAAAAAAATTAAAATAAAACAATGAAAATTATTAGAGTTTATTTATTCTGTCAATTACCTCTAATAGATGATTGTGAACATTTTCCATACTATATATTTCTTCTATGCTAAACCATTTATATTCTAAAATTTCTTTGTTGTCTATTTTTAAATTTTCCTCATCAATAAAAGCTAAGTAGTAAAAATATATAAAATGGCTTTCCCTAAAGAAAACGTCTGAATTTATTAATTCTCCCGAGTAAATTAATTGCAATTCTTTTACATCGATCCCTGCCTCCTCTCTTGTCTCTCTCTGAGCCGCTTTGATTAATAATTCTCCATATTCAACGTGACCTCCTACGGTCCACCAAAAGTTATTCCATTTTTTGGATTTGAATAAAGCAATCTCTCCCTTTTTATTTTTAAGAAAAATCCCTACAACTACTTCCGGGTGTAAATTAATATTCTTCATAATTTTACTCTATCAGATATATCAATAAACTTAAACCCCGCACTATATGCGGGGTTCGAGAAACTATCTCTTTCTCTTCTTTGTAGCCTTTTTCTTTGGCTTTGCAGCTTTTTTGGCTTTCTTAGCTTTCTTTTTTGCTGGCATTTTAATTTTTTAAGCTCCTGGCCGGCCAAGAAGAATATGTTGAGGGCTTCTTCTTCAACCTTACGAAGCTTTTTTATAGAGGGATAAGGTGACCAGTCCTTAAATGTTCCTCATTACTTAATGATAAATTTTTATATACCACTATGTCAATACAAAAATGTGTGGACAACTCAAAAATTATCTTTTGAAAATAAAAAATGCAATTAAGAGAGATAAAATTAATAAAATTATTAGAACAATTAACTTATTTATCCTAAAAGGAAATACAAATTGTATTTTTTTTCTTTTTAAAAATGACAAAATGAATATTCCTGACCAATTTTTTGAGTCATTCCTATATTTCGAGAAAATATTTTTAATATTTTTATCATTTACCTGATTTAAATAAATAATTTCAGGCAAAACATCATCATATAGCTGTTCAAACAGCTGCTGGGTGCATAAAATTATTTTATCATTCAATACTAGTCTTCCAGAAGACATATTGGAAAAGAATCTTATAGTAGATCCCATTCCATGATTATCAATGTCTTGTCCTAAATCTTTTAATTCATCGCTTCTGGATAAAAGAATTCTAATTGTCCCTGCTTTTGTATAATTTAAAAGAAAATTTCCAAAATTTAAAACTGCGATATTTAAATTTCCCAGCCAGTTCACATCTCCCGATTTGCTTCTTTCAGATAAAAATAAATTCGCCTTTTTTAAAGATTCTTTAAAAGCGATTTCAGAGCTCCTATTTCTATCAGAATAAAATTCTTCTTTAATTGTTTCAGCCAGATTCTCTAAAAGATTTTGGTCTGTTGGTAAATAGTTTATTTCTTCAGCTAAAATTAAAATTTCTCCTAAATGTAATTTTGAAGAATCAGGCCTGAAGGAAAAAATCTTTAACTTTATATCCTTATCTATATTAGTATTAAATTTGTATTCAAATACTTGCATTTAATAATATTCTGTAATTATAATAAACAATCAGCTATTAAAGCATTCTAATCTTACTTGGATTTAATGCAAGAGGGCGCGTAGCTCAGCTGGTTAGAGCGCTGCGTTCACATCGCAGAGGTCCCTGGTTCGAGTCCTGGCGCGCCCACAAACCAAAAAACCCCTTTCGGGGTTCTTTGTTATTTTAATTCTACGGTTGCTCCTGCTTCTGCGAACTTCTTTTTTATCTCTTCTGCCTCTTCTTTCTTTGCCTTCTCTTTGATCATCTGGGGTTCAGTTGCAGATAAATCAACTAGATCTTTAGATTCTTTAAGCCCTTTTTGAGTTATATCTCTTACAACCTTAATGACTTCAATCTTTTTATCTCCAGGGGTTTTTAAGATTACATCAAATTCCGTCTTCTCTTCTGAAGCATCGGCAATTGCTGCTGGTGCTGCTGCTACTGCGACTGGAGCTGCAGCAGATACTCCAAACTTATCCTCTAATACTTTTACTAACTCTGCGAGATCAATAACTTTCATTTCCTCTATCTCTTCCACTATCTTTTTGAATTTTTCTGGTACTTTTACTTCGTCTGCCATATTTTTAATTTAATTATTTTTTAGATATTGCATTGATAGCATACACTAGACCTTTGATATTTCCTGATAGAACGTTTACTAAACCACTCATTGGATAATTTAATAGATACATTAATTTAGCAATTAACTCATTTCTGGATGGCAATTGAGCTAAAGCTAATACCTGATTTCCATCTAGATAATCTTTTTCCAGATATCCTCCAAGCATTTCTAATGTTTTTAAATATTTTTGGCTTTCAAAAAGAATTCTAGCTGGAGCTATCTCGTCTTCATATCCGAAGACGATAGCGAATTGATCATCATATTGGTCTTTTTTGAATTCAATTCCTTTATTCTTAAAGGCAATGTTGGCTAATGTTTTCTTCACTACCTTGAATTTAGCTTGTTTTTCATCAAGTTTTTGCCTGAGGCCAAAAACTTCTTGAGCCTTCAATCCCCTATAATTCACAAAAACCATTGATTTCTGTGAATCGATTAGCTGCTCTAATTCCTGTACTGCTTCTTTTTTTCTTTGTCTTGTTAATGGCATGTTGTTTGGGTTAATAAAAAATCTGCGGCAACGCAGACAAAAGATGTTTTAATTAAACATTGATCACCTAGATAGGACTTCTTTTGCCTAAGCAAATGCCTATTGTCTGCGGTTGTTCCTTTATATTAATCTATTCAGAATATTTGTCAAGTATAAAGAAAGAGGGTGCCCGCGAAGCGACCACTCAGTCACTATCCCGCCCCACTCGGAGGCAAGAATCGGATCGGGCAGACGCGCGAGCACCCTGTAATCGTTATCTTATTATTTTCTTAATTATTGTCAAGTGCCTCTAAAACTTTTTCAGCAAAATCCTTTGCTGCCATTGGTCCATTAGCTGTTATTATCTTTCCATCTGTTACAACGGGTAAATCTACATATTCAGCCCCATTTTCTTCTAAAATGCTTATTAAGCTTTTATCCATATTATTGCTCCATACAGTTGCCATTTTCCCCTTTAAAATTCCATTCTTGGCAAGTATTGCAGGAGCAATACATATTGCTCCGATAACTATATCTTTTGCTTCTTGCAATATCCTGGAAACATCTTCGTCATCAAGGAATCTAGCTGCCCCGCTTCCCCCGACAAATACCAATGCATCAAATTCCAGAGGATTGAAATTATCAAAATCTAGGTCCACCATTGTCTCTCCCCCGCCAACTCCTATTGCCGTTCCTTTGTGACTGCTTATCGTGGTAACAATACAGCCATTTTGTTTAAAGATAAATCTAGGAATGAAATATTCTTCATCTTTAAATTCCTTGAAAGAAATTATCAT
This sequence comes from Minisyncoccota bacterium, assembly GCA_028713795.1. GTDB lineage: Bacteria > Patescibacteriota > Minisyncoccia > Minisyncoccales > PEYH01 > JAQTNP01. The sequence goes on along the minus strand of JAQTNP010000006.1, from coordinate 14,715 downwards.
TGCTATTTTTTTAGACATTTTCATATTATAGCATTAAAATAAGGGAATGACTGGAATAAAGAAACTAGTTTTAATCATCTGTTGCGTAATTATAGCCCTTCTGGCTGTTTTTTACATTTTTGATAGACAATTATTGAAAATCTACAATAATCAGGCATCAGCAATCTTTTTTGACAGAAATAATAGAATAATTACCATTATTCCAAATCAAAAAGGATACTATAACCAATACCAGAATGACTTTCCAAAAGAAATCTTTGATCTTTTAGTCCAAAAAGAAGACAGGTTCTTCTATCTCCATCCTGGAATAAATCCTGTAAGCTCTTTTAAGGCACTACTATATAATTTTGGCATTGGTTCCAGAAAAGCCTCCAGTACTATTACCCAGCAGCTGACAAAAATGCTTTTAGGCAATGAATTGAAAAGAAATTTAAAGAATAAGATAATAGAATCAATATATTCTTTAGCTTTAGAAACCTTCCATTCAAAAAAAGAAATTCTTGTAATGTATGCTAATTCCATATATTTTGGAAACAAAATTCAGGGAGTAAATCAGGCCAGCCAATCATATTTTAATATTTCTCCAGATCTTTTGGATAAGTCTCAAATTGTTCAATTATTGGCTAGCATTAGCAACCCATTAGAAAATAATCCTGCCAAGAATAATAACATTAAAGAATCGTTAATGTTTTCTAGCGTATTAGGATTAGATATAAAAGAAGATTCTTTTATCGATGTAAAAACGACAAAAAATAATCTTTCCACCTTTATCTTTTCAGATAAGGCATATTTTGAGATTTCCAGCATGTATGCATCAAAAGAAAAAATTAATAAGATTACTTTAGATAAGGAAATAAATGAAAAGGTAAGAAATATTATGCAACAGAAACTTAATGAATTGGTTGTAAGGAACGCTGACAACGCGGCTGTTATAGTAATAAAACTTCCGGAAAATGAAATATTGGCGGCCGTCGGATCTCCTGATCCATATAAAGACGAAAAGGGATTTAAAATCAACATGATTCTCCAGCCAAGACAGATCGGTTCCACAATCAAACCCTTTATCTACCTCAAAGGATTTGAAAATGGATTAAGGCCGTATACTCTAGTGAATGACAGAGAGTATAAATATATAACAGAAATAGGATTTCCTTTATATCCTAAAAATTTTGACTATCAATATAGGGAAATAGTAAATCTTCATTACGCCTTAAGCAATAGTTTAAATGTTCCCTCTCTCAAGGTTTTGGAATATATCGGACTAGAACAATTCTATTCTTTTCTAACAAAAGATTTGCAGTTTAAGCCGATTCAACATTTAGAAAACTATCAATTAGGTATTGCTTTAGGAGGGCTGGAAATGAGCCTATTTGACCTTTGCAAATACTTCACTATTTTCCCCAATAAGGGTTATTTAAAAGATCTTTTAATGATAGAATCAGTTAAACCAGAGATAAAAATAGCAGATGAGAAATACATTCAGTTGGTTAATAAGATACTAAATGACAGAACTACAGGAATAGAGCAATTCGGGCTTAAAAGCGATCTTAATCTTTTCCAAAATAATTACGCTTTAAAAACAGGTACATCAAGAGACTATAAAGATAGCTGGGTAATTGGATTTACCCCTGATTTTTTGGTAGGCGTTTGGGTTGGAAATGCTGATAATTCCTCTACTTTAGCAGTTTCAGGCCAGATAGGAGCTGGAAAAATATGGCAGCAAACAATGGAATTGCTCTTAAATTCAGAATACAATAAGAAGACTGATTTGGATTTTGATTTAATCTCTTCATTTAACGACGGGCAATCTATTCAATACGGATTATCAGATGACAATATTGAGAAATCAAAAAATATTATCCTTGATCAGGAAACTAGCTTAATTACTTCTCCCCACGATGGAGACGTCTATCTTTTAGAAGAAAATGCAAAGATAAAGATGGAGGCCGAAGAAGAAGTTCGATGGTTTATAAACGATAAATTAATAGGAGATGGAAAAGATAAAATAATTTCCATAGCTAAAACTGGTCAATACTCTATTGAGGCATTGAGAAATAATGAAAGCTCAGAGAAGATAACTATCTTTGTTATTGACTAGGTTTGTTCAACGATAAATGTTTGTCCAGCGCTCCTGCCAAAATTCTCGGGCGTATACATTTCATATATCATTGCCGGCAAATGGGAATACTCTCCGGGGCTGAATGCCCTTATGTAATAATCAAACTCATATACTCCCGGATACATATGCTCTTTAAAGATGAAGGCCCTGTCATCTCTTAATTCTTTAAAATTAGGATATATTTCTCTTCCAACCAATTCGGTTTCCTGCAATCTTAGAGATTTTTGCTCTGTTGCTAAATCCATATTAACTATTTCTGCTCCTGCAGGAATAAAATCCTCAATTGCTACAAACCTTCTATCTTTTGGTATGGTAACTACTAAATTAACCCTCAATACATCCCCTACCTTGGCTTTTGCAAGGGGCATTTTCCCTTCCAAATCATCGGCAGCAAAAATTTTCCTTTCTATACTTATTCCCTCGTCTCTTGGAGCAATTTGTCCGGCTGGAAGATAATATTTAAGAGCAATATCGTAATAGAAATTATTTGGTAGATTATTAAAATTATTCTTTGAGAATTGAAGGGTATTGGCTTTGCCAATAGTTAATTTATTTAATTCAATCTTTTCAGATATTTGCTCGAATATATTTCCAGAGCCGAAAGTAACTGATTTTATCTGATTATTATCCAGAGAAATATTCAATTCAAAGCTTGATTCTGTTTCTTTTTTGAATTTAATATATTCAACCATAGCGTCAACTACAGACAAGGTATTGTTGGTTGATCTCCAAGTACCATTGCTATCTTTTGAATTAAGCAGCCACCTCAATACTTTGTCTATTATTGCCTGATCCTGCTTGTACAAAGAAACTGTTTTCAGATATAAAGCAGTATCTTTTATGGTTGTTTCGTAAGAGAACCAAGAAATATTATTATTTGGCTCAAGGAATGCTCCCCTGGAATCTATTTTTATCCTGTTGGATAAGGCATCTAGCAAGATGTTGGATCCAATATCAAATGTCCCCTTCTGGATCTTGAATCCTGATATTCTCCCCATGATAATTGTAAGTTTAGCTAATGATTCAGTTCCTATCTTATCGCTGATAAAGGCCTGATCTTGAGCAAAGCTATTCAATTTATTCTTTATTACCTGATCAATATCGCTATCGTCTATCAGGGCATATGATAAGACAATAAATTCATCTTTATCCCACTCACTCAATAGTTTAAATTTCAAAAGATAATCTTCAAGATATGATTTGGCTCTATCAATCGCAGAATCAGACACATTAAATCCTGCAGCTTTCACTGCTTTTAAGGCTTCTAATACATAGGCAGTAAGATGGACAGAGGCATTACTCGAAGACCAATAGGAAAATCCCCCATCGTATCCCTGATTATTATATAATTTATTTAATCCAATCTGGATTAATTGATCTGCCGTATATTCCTCCCCATTATATTTAACCTTTTCAAGATTGAATAATTGATTTATATTTGGAAGATTCAGGCCCTTTTTAACTACAGCCATTGCATACAAGCGGCTGGCAATCTGTTCTGAACAGCCATAAGGATAAGCTACTAAATAATTTAAGCTGTCGCTTAAAAATACTCCCAAGGTAGCTGAGGCCTTAACAGTTACATTACCCTTGTCTTGTATTGTACTGCTAGGTAGATATATGTATTCTTTCCATTTGGATTGATTAGTATATCCTGCAGTGGCAGTAGTTTCAAAGGTAAGTGGCGGATTAATTTTTATAGATTCATTGATCTGATCTTCTATATCATTTCCTTTAGCTAAAACATTGAAAGAATGTGTTCCGCTTTCCATTCCCATAGGCGCCTCTACCTTGAAATATATTGTCTTTGTTTTTCCATTTTCCAAAGTCAATCCTTCTTCAGTTCTCCCTTTGCTTGTTAAGGTGGGGCTCTTAAAAGACATATTGATTTTCTGGGTAGTTAGGCTCTGATTGAATATTTTGGCTCCTATCTCAAATACATCTCCGGGAATTATAAATCTAGGCTTCAATATGGTTACCATTAATGGCTTTTTAGAAGTGAATTCGCTATACCCGACTCCCAATTGGGTATTTTTAGTTACTCCCAGCGCCTCTATCTGCCAAGTAGTTAAATTATCTGGCAGAACAAATTCAACATATGCCTTGCCACCGCTGTTGGTTCTTACAACTGATTGCCAATAGGCAGTATCTTTAAATATTCCTCTGGCCTTCTTTTCTAATGCCTCATATCCTCCGCCGCCCTTAGTATCAGCTGCAGGAGCATTGGGATATATTTTTTCAGCATCTTCTAATACGTATTTAATATTTGAGCCGGTAGTAATTGTCAAAGGAAATCCTCCATAGAAAAACTGTACTGGGTTTTTCTTCGGATTTCCTTTTAAAGCCAAAACGCTCAAATCAATAACAGCAAGAGAAACATCTGTTTCTATTGGCTGATTGGAATAATCGGTGGCTGTAATATCCAGTTTGACTTTTTCTCCTGGGAGGTAGTTTGCCTTGTCTGTCTTTACGGTAACATTTACGTCTTTTATTTTTGTTCCAATAGTAAATTTAAGATTTCCGTATCTTAGCTCAGGATCAGATGACTGAAGAACTACTGAAAGGTATACATTTGGAAAATACTCTTCTTTAATCGGGAACGTGTATTTATATATATTTCCCTTTATCTCCTTTATCTCATAGCTGAATATCTTGCCTCTTTCTAAAGATATTAATGCTTTGGCATTTGGATATGGAGATTGTATTATCACGGTAGCAGTATCTCCAATGGATAAATCTGTTTTGTCTGCTTTTAAATCAATTCTAGTTCCCTCATATGGTTGTATGGGAACAGCTGATTCTCCGTAGACATAGAAAGAACGGGCAGTCGAAACCAGATTTCCGTTTTTATCTTTTCCGACAATTTCTATTTCATACTCCCCTTCTTTATCAAATTTCAATTGCCTAAAGAAATTGCCAGAACCGTCTGTAGAGATATTTGATGTTTCTAAAAGTTTTCTTTCCACGCTCCAATCATATGAATATCCTCCATCAGCATCCTGTCTCTTAGCAGATACATAATCAATGCTGTATCTATTCATAGTCAACCCGCTTATTGATATCGGCTTTCCCTCTTTATCTACGGATTTTACCTTTAAGGTGGCTGTTTGATTCTTGGCCAAACCAAATTCGTCAGAGTATGTGCCAAGATAGAAATCACCGGCGTGGACAATAAATGACTTTTGGGCAGATACGCTTTGTCCTTGAGATGTTTTTACAGTAATATCTAATACAAATATCTTGCTCCTTAAATCTTTTTCCTTGAAATGCTTGGATAAATCTAGATCCAGGTCAATTATTGCCTTTCCTTGATCAGATAACTCCGTTTCTCCTCTTAAAAGGAATTTTTCTCCAAAATAGTAAGAGTCGTTATAATACCAGCCTGAATCAAAAGAAAAATATTCGTCTTGATATTTATCGAAATAGTAATTCTGAGTGCTTAAGGAATATGTTACTTGGCTTTTTTCAACCGGTAGTCCGAAATAGTAATTAGCCTCTACGCTGAATTTACCAGTTTCTTTGGAAACATACTCCGACTTATCAGAATTTACATTAACTTCAAATGCAGCTGCTTTATATTCTTCAACGCTGAAATAACCACAATCGCTATCTTTCAAACATATTCTATAATCTCCTAGCGGGCTTGCCTTATCTATTAAAAATTCATTGGAAAATATTGAGAACTCATTGAATATAACTGGTTGATTGGCAACTTCGTCATATTTAGAATCAGTTATTTTAAGAGAATTCAATATGCTACTGTAATCATTACATCTATCATAGTTTCCGTCGTATCCTACTCGGCAGATTCCCTTTATATGCACTGTTTCGCCTGGACGATATATTGGCTTATCAGTATATATATATGTTTTTGCATCCAGATATGCCGATGATCCCCAATTTAGAGTATCATTGCCGAATTCAAGATAGGTGCTATCATTTCCCTTTGTCACAATTACGGCATCAGCTTCTTTAGAAGCAGAAGCTATTCCTTGATCGTCTGTATATACTGAAGAATTTAAATTATAGCTCTTCCATCCGCTGGAATAATTATACAGGCTAATCTTTGCCCCCTGAACCGGCTGCAATGTATTTATATCGTTGACCCAGAATAATGAATTTGGTCCTGCCCAGGAAGGATCCAATATGCTGGAATATGTATTTGCCTGCTTTCTAGTAACTGCCATATTAGTTACACTTAGGTATGATTCGGGAGTATATGGCGCGCATTTATAACTGTAATCATAGTAAGAATAGGTTTGGTACATCAAGTCAGGACTGCTGAATCTTAATCTGTAATGGCCTAAAGGATTATCAAAGTAATCAGATATATCTACTTTGAAATAATTTTTAATCCAATAATTATTGGGCAAGCTTAATGTTACATCTTCTGATTCTTGGCATGTTTCTGAATCCTGCAATCTAGAAAGGGCTGTTGTCTTGCATATATTCAGATTCACATATTTAAGATTGGTTGCGGCAAAAACAAGCTGAGTATTTTTTGGAGATGTAATGTTGGAATATCCCTGAATTTTATAGAAAGCTCTGTCTTCGCATTCTAAACTACCGGTTTTTAGAGTTATTGCTTTATCCTTATACTGCCCAAATGCATCATTTAGGGCAAGGGTTATCTGATAGTCTTTATTAGGGTCCAGACGATAGGAAACGCGAGTTTCATATTCCCCAACATTGCATAAATAATATTGGGATTTAAAGGAAATATAATAGGAAGGATATACCTCTATTATCCTTAAATCTGAATCTGATTTTATAATATTTTTCAGATCTTCTTTCTTCTCTGATATCATTATCGGATTATTGGAGCAAATACTTAATTTTTTTAAGCTATCGCCTCCAGATATCTTTTCTGCCTTCGCTGAATATATTTCAAAAAATGAATATACGACAATATGCTCCATGATTGGAAAATCATTTAATTGAAGGTTGTCGATATTTACCAATTTTTCAAAAACGACATCAAATTCTTGCCCTATTCCAAGAAGATTAGGGTCAAAAGTCAAAGAAATCTTTTTTTTGTCCTCAACTTTCTGACACAACTCATCTGTTAGAAATAGTTTAGGGTCGCTACATTTCTCTCCGTAAATAATATTTTGCAGCCCTGTTGCCTTAATGCTACTTTTGCTGATATTAATTTCTTCATAGAAGGTTATCCATAATTTTCCTTGTGGGTCAAAAGATAGCCGATTAACATTTTTGGTTCTATCAGAGGTTGCAGCAATAGAGGCAATCAGATCGTTAACGGTAAAAGAGAAAATGCCGGGCATTTCCATATTAATACTTCCCTCTAAAGGATATGCTGCTCCTACTGTTATGCTGTATGACTGACTAAAATCCCAAAAACTAGACCTATTGAATTTATCAGCCTGGGGAATTATTTGAATAATTGATTTATTTAATTCTCCTTTCTGGGTTTTTGTGTTTTTTATTCCCAAAGATCTCTGAACGCTGGCAAAAAGCTTTTGAAAAATATTTAAATAACCAAAACCTTCAAAATCATCTATGATATAATCTATTTCTTCATCATTCTTATAATACTGGGCCGTGAAAGGAATATTCAATTGGCTTTTACTATTAAAAACCTTTATCGCGCTTACGGTTCTTTCTAGATCCACTGGTTGATTAAATATGATATTAAATGGTTTATCATATGCCCAACTAATCTTGAAGGCGTTATTCACCAACCTTAATTTTCTTGTTGTAAAAGCGTATGTGCCCCCTTTAATTACCAAGCCGTCAACTGATACGAATCCAGGCTTAATCGTAATAATATAGTTAGAAGAAGGTATAAGTCCGCTTTCTGGAATAAACTGCAAATTGCTTGTAGTTATCCATTTAAACTTCCCTTTTGTTGCGGGATTGATTTCTACCGGAACATCTTTTGCCTCAAGTTCAGATAATGTGGTTAGCGGAACTATCGGCCTATTAAAAACTATTGTTATCTCCGAACTCTCGGGAGCCTCAGCCTCGCTACTAGGAAATACTGCCACTATTTCAGGATTTTCAACAGCCAAAAAATCCTCCTTGAGAATATTGTCTGAGCTCAAAGCCAATTGAACTTCGTAATATCTGTTTAATTCAAGATCTTGATCTGGCTTATAATATATTTCTATATATTCATTTTCTGCCGCATTGGCTATATTCAGCAAAGAAATCTTTTTTTCTGGTATATTTTCCCACTTTCCTCTGATTTCCGGATTAAATGTTATTCTTCCCACAGCTGAAGCCGCTTCTATATTCTCCGGCAACAGTATTCTTATTTTTGCTGACTGAGAAATCTTTTCCGGAACCAAACGGTATGACTCAGGGATAAATTCAACTATTGCGGTTTTTGGAAAGATTGAGCTTCTTAAAAAGAATAATCCTATGCCGAGACCCATTAATAGGATAAAAATAACGAAGGGAGCAATTTTTATCTTTCTTTTAATATTTTTATTCTGATTATCTAAATTAGAAAACCCTGATGGAAATTTGTAAAATTCGTCCATATGTTTGTATAAATATTATATTACTATACTACCAAATATGATTATTGAATATATCTGGCTCTAGCAATATTATGCTCTTTTAAGGTCTTGCTGAATACCGTAGTTTTATCTGGCCTTGATAAATAGTACCAATAAGCTGTTTTTTGAGGATAGACGGCGGCAATAATACTGTCTAATCCTGGGTTGCATATCGGTCCCGGAGGCAACCCTAAATATTTATATGTATTATATAAAGAATCAATTCCTAAATCTTCCTTATAGATAATATCTTTTCCAGATAAGTAATTTATAGTTGCATCTACTTGCAAAGGCATATCGCTATCCAACCTTTTCCAAAGAATTCCTGAAACAATTTCCTTGTCTTTTTTAGCAATAACTTCTTTTTCAATTAAAGAAGCCATTGTAATTATTTCAAAAATAGTTTTTTTCCGCTTCTCAATCTCTTGCCTTAATTCTTCATTAATCTTTTTATCCAGATTCAAAACTGTTTTTTTGATTATTGAATTTAAATTAAAATCATCCCCCAGCTTATATGTATCTGGGAATATATATCCTTCAAGATCCATATTCTTTGGCTTATCTTTTAAGATACCTATATCCTCAGAAAAATTATCCATTGCATCTAAAAACTCTTTTTTAGTGCAAATATGTTTTTTTTCAAAATATTCAGATATATCCTTTTGATCCCACCCTTCTATTAAAGTGATTTCCATTCCCTGGGTTTTGGCATTAACAAACATTAAAACAATATCATTTAAGGAAAGATTTTTAGACAAAATATATCTTCCTGATTTCAAATTAGAGCTGTTTTTGGTAATCCAGGCATATCCTTTAAATAAAGATTCGTTTCTAATTAATCCTTCTTCTTTCAAATTATTAGCGATAGTTGAAACGCTTTCCCCTTTTTTAATAAAAAACTCATATTCTTCTGAACTTCTTGAATTGGGAAGATATATCTGAATTAGGAATAAAAAAACAAAGAAAACTATTGCTAAAATTAATCCATGTACATATTTTTTATTCATATCTTCTCAATGAATCTGCTGGTTTTAATTTTGCAGCAGATCTGGCTGGAAGGTATCCGAACAAGCACCCCAAGAGAAAGGAAAATAATAAGGAAAAAAGAATTATGGGAAAAGAAATATATGCCTTAAGGGCTATTACCGGATTAATGGTAAAATACCATTCAATTATTTTAGCAAAAAGAATTCCCAAAAGAGTGCCCCCTGCCCCACCTATCAATCCAATAGTTCCTGATTCCAAAAGAAATATATAATTAATGGAAGAATCTTTTGCTCCTATTGCTTTCATTATACCAATTTCCCTGATTCTTTCCCTTACTGATGTAAACATTGTATTGGCAATACCAATTCCCCCTACAATAATAGCAATGCTGGCAAAACCAATTACAGCAAATTGCAATGTTCCCAATACATTGCCGGCAATATCCCCCATTTTATCAGCAGTAAGCACCATGAAATCCTTTTTATCAGTCCCCCTTTTTCTCTGCCTTACATTGCTTAAACTTTCTTCAATATTTTTAGCAACTTTTGCAGGATCTGCCCCTTCTTCTATCTTTGCCATGACCTGACTACCGGAATTAGTATCGATGCCAGTCATTTCCCTGAAGATGGATTCTTCAATCATTACCATTGAATCATCATTTTTATTTCCTAAAGATTTTAATATTCCGCATACTTCAACTTTTCTTCCGTCAAGGGAAATAATGTCTCCTATTTGGACAGCAGTTGAGAATTGCTTGCTGGCAATATAGCTTCCAATTACTATTTCCCTTCTCCCAGGTCTTGGCCAATTGCCAGAACTTACTTCAAATCCCTGATAACCTTTTAAAACATCTAAGCCGTCTTTTAAATCAAGACTGAATAATAAAACTTGTTTTGCTTCCCCTAAGTATCTGCCGGTAACAGCCGTATAGTTATAGGGAAATACTTTATCCACTCCTTCAGCATTTTTAATTGCTTCTATGTCGTCCTTATTCAACTTTACTCCTCCCATCATACTTAAAAACATATTTTCTTCATCTCCGGGCATTATAGTAATTATTTCATCCCCAAGCGATTTTAATTGAGAAGATACCGCTTCTTTAATCCCCTGGCTTAAAGAAAACAAGGTTACTACTAAAAATATGCCTATGGCAATACCAATAATGGTCAGCCAGCTTCTTAATTTTCTGGTTTTTAAATTCTTCAATGCTATTTTGAATAGTCCTTTAAAGTTTTCCATGTCATTTCACTATTTTCCCATCTTTAATAATGATAGTACTATCGCAGTAAGCGGCAATATTGCTGTCATGAGTAATAACAACAACTGTTTTTTGCTCCTTTTTGTTTAAATTGGCTAATAATTCCATAATTGCCTGACCATTTCTGGAATCAAGATTTCCAGTAGGTTCATCTGCTAAAATTATCTCAGGATCATTGGCTAAAGCCCTAGCAATAGCTACTCTTTGCTGCTCTCCCCCAGACAACTGTCCTGGCCTGCTGTTTTCCTTGCCCCTAAGATTAACCAGTTCTAATAATTGCCTTCCTTTTTCTATGGCTTCCCCCTCGTTTTTTTTCTGAAAAATCATGGGCATGGTAATGTTTTCCAGAGCACTTAAATGTTGAACTAAATTGAATTGTTGAAATACAAAACCTATCCTTTTTCCCCTAATATCTGCTAAATCATCAAAGGATAATTTAGAAGTATCTTGTCCCTCTAAAAACATTTTTCCTTTGTCAGGGACATCCAATAATCCCAAAATGTTTAAAAGGGTTGATTTCCCGGAACCAGAGGGTCCAATAATGCTGGTAATTGTATTTTCAAAAACATCTAGGTTTACTCCCTGCAGCACGGCTGTCTCAACATCTCCATGCTTGTATATCTTAAAAACATCCTCCAGTTTTATTATCGGCTGTTTCATATTATTTAATCACAACGGTTTCGTTTGCCTCTAGTCCCTTTTTTATTTCAACTAGGCCATTAGTGCCTGATAATCCAATTTCCACTTCTTGCTGATGAACCTTATTATTTCTTTTTACAAAAACAAAATTCTTTCCCTCTATCTTATCTATCGCCTCAATTGGAACAGTTAAAACATTTTCTATTCTTTGGGAAATGATAGAGATATCAACGCTCATTCCTGATTTGATTTCAATTTCAGGAATCTGGCTGAATATTATTCTGACAGGATAATATACTACATCATTGATTATCTTTTCACAAGATTCCATAAATAAAACTTCTCCTTAAAATACTTGCTAAGAATAGGCAACCATTTCTATCTCTGCTTTGTTCCCCACGGAAATTTTAGGAACATCTTCCTCATATATATCTACTTCAATATAGTAAGTAGTATCTGGAAGAATGTAAAAAACTGGAGTAAGGGCTTGAGCCAACTCCCCTGCTGATTTCTTAATATCAACTACTGTTCCGTCTACAGGACTCTTGGCAGAGGCTTTTAATAGCTGGGATTGATAGTATTTTACTGCATCGCTAGCCTTATCTGCTTGGGCCTGGTAGTAAGCGATATCTTCTGGTCTGGCAGCTGATTTTAATTTGTCCAATGCCTCTTTAGCACTTTGGTAAGCATAATATGCCTGATCTGATGCGGCCTTGGCAGTAGAGATACTTTGAGTCTCTGTTGATTTTTTTAAGGCTAATGTAGAAAGATCACTTACTGCAGTAGAATAATCAGTAGAGATATATGACCTATGCGTATCTAGGCTTGTTTTATCAGTAGAGCTGACTGTATTTTTATAATTAGCGCTCCAGACAGCTTCTTTTACAAAATCCAATATTCCAGTAAGCGCATATATTTTATTCTTTGCGGTTTCTAGATATGTGTCTGCTGTTTCCTGTAAAAAATCATTATTCATTTCTGTAATTATTTCATCAATGTATGAATGTATTTCTTTTGCCTGACCTATCTTTTCTCTTACAGAAATGCTTGTCTGATCCCCAAGATAGAAATAGTTCCTTTGCATTTCTTCAAGAAACGTTAAAGCATCAAAAATCTGTATTTTTGTCGCCTGCAGGTGGCTTAGAGACAGAGAATAATAGCTATTTAGAGTATTTACAGATACCTGTTCTACGTTTTTTAAATTTTCTTTGCTTGCTTCCCAAGCATTCATTGCCTTATCTGCTGTTGTCTGGGCTATCTGTATTTCTTGGGTAGTAGCCCCTATTGTAATCTTATCCAGTTGGGACTTAGCTAAATCATAGTCTGATTTTGCCTGATTGTACTGGATAGCAAGCTGAGAATTATCCAGTTTTCCCAAAACATCTCCTTTTTTTACAACCTGTCCTATTCTAGAAGAAATTTCCTTTATTATTCCTGATATTTCAAATCCTATCTCTAGTTTCTCGCCTCTTTTTACTATTCCTGTTTCTGAAATCTTTTGTATAATCGTATCTAATTTCACAATAGCTGTTTCTTCTTTTGGACCCTTTTTGCCAGCAGCAGAAAAAACTATGATCAGAAGAATAACCAGAATAATAATGGCAGGAATTATTAATTTCTTTTTAAGTAATTTCATGATCTTATGGATAGTTAATAATAAGGTATATTCTATATAAAAAGATATGAATTGGCAAGCAAGACATTAAAGATACTAAAAATCCCCTTTCGGGGATCTCTAGTATCTATTTCGTCTTGTCAAAGGGAGGATAGAGCTCAGGATCTATTTCTCGGATAAAACAGGCCCTTCCTGCTTGATGATTCCAGTTAGACAAATTCATGTAAGCAGTAAAATTATCAATGTATGGCATTTTTGGCCCAGAATCGTTTATTGCCAGATTGAATTCTGCGCATAATTCAAACTTATTCTCTCCGCTTGCCGCATATTCATATGGTTGTTTGCTCTGTGGATCTAGGGGAATCATAAAGCCACTGATAGAATCTTTCAAATCTTCAAGCTTTTCCGGAAGTTTTTCCTTGCTCTGCCAATAATTGATTATCTGATATTGAATTTCCTGTAAATCCCCTACCTTTTGGTAATCAAATCTTGCCAATCTTTCTTCTTTTGGAGATCCGGTTAGAATAAATCCAAAAACAATCAAAATCAATACAATTGCTCCGGCACCCCAAGCAAAATATTTAGATTTCTTTGATGTTTTTTCTCTTCTCACATCCCATAAATAATATCCAAATATTCCTCCCGAAACTATTAATACAGCCAGGGCCTTTAAAATGAACCGCAAAGATATCTCTCCGCCTAAAAACATCCAAATGGTTCTAATTAAATCCCCTACTACAACCAGGGCCAGGATAAACAAAGTAAGATAAATAAGCCATTTTCTTGTTTTCATCTGTCTGGCTTTTGGAATTCTTAAATATATTTTATTCAAATACCAAGAGCTCCAGATAAATAAAGGAAATACTATTATTATTGATGCCAAGCCGAACCTTACAAGATTGTGGCTGTTATAAACAGCAAAATATTCAGCAGAGGTTAGCGAGTCTCTAACTGCCTGATTGATAAACTGAAAAATCAGGGTCAAAACATTTATTGTTGCCAGATACAGCATACTTATTGAGAAAAGATGTAAAAATACATGTTTTGGCGAAAGTTTTTCATTTTTATTTTTCATATTTTTATTTAATTATTTTAATCAAAAAATGATATTCTGTATAGATCTATTTCTCTTTGCTCCAGGTCATAGAAACTCTTTCCGTCTTGGTGAAGTTTTGCGGCTAAAACTCTTCCGACAAATCTCCAGTGCCATGGTTCAAATTGATAGTAGCTATTATCCTTGGGATAGGACAGAATAAAACCATATTTATAGGCATTATCTAAAAGCCATTGATAAGCTTCTGTTTTCTCAAATCCTGTAAAACTGCCGCCAACCTTAGAAGTCGTTAAGTCCACCGCTGTTCCCAATTGATGCTCTGAATATCCCTGATCGGCAGAAAATTTATTAGCCCCAGTTCCGTAAATCATATTATATCCTGATTTTACTTCTCCTTGGGTATAAAAAGAGCGGTAAGCTGAAATTATCTTCAGATCAGTGCTGGAGGCAGAAGCATCTGAAAGCATTGTTTTCAGGAAAAACCATGCTTTTGAATGAAACGCATATTCTTTATTGGTA
>JAQTNP010000005.1 GCA_028713795.1 Minisyncoccota bacterium | reverse complement strand
AGCTCTGATTTGGCTTTAGTGGTTGGGAAGGGCCCTATGCCCAGATCTGAAGTCGTTAAAAAACTTTGGGCGTATATAAGAAAAACAAGCTTCAGGACGATAAGAACAAGCGCAACATTAATGCCGATGATAATCTGAAAGCAGTATTCAATGGCAAAAAGGTTGTTAATATGTTCGAGATGACAAAGCTAGTTTCAAAACACCTTTCCTAGTATCCTTAAGGATTTTAGAAAAACAAGAATCCGCTTTTGATCAGCGGGTTTTTGTTTTTAATTTGATTCCGGACAGATTTATTCTGTCCTCCATCTTTTAAGTTTTGGCAATATAGCATTGCACATATTTCTGGCCGTTTCTTCTGGCATGCCCATTTGTACTCCGAATCTTATGTTCTTTTCTATCTTTTCCTGCAAGGTTATCCCCTCATCTAAGAATTTACCTTCTTTAAAGCAATGAAAGCCATATTCTTGGCTTTTAATTGTTAGTATTGGTTCCGAAATCATCATTCTTTAAAAGAGGAATTCCGCAGCTTTGACAAATTGACTCATTTGGAAATTGCATGCTATTTAAACCTCTGCAAACAATATCATGTAGTTATGTCCGAATTTCTTGGCGCATTTAGGACAATAGGCATAGTGGACATAATAGTTTCTTGCCTTTTTGCCTATTTCTCCCAGATATTCGTTCATTTGTTTGATTAATTTTGGAATAGCATTATAAGAACCATCAAAAACTCTACTTACAAATGTTCCCGAAATAATAATATTGTTTGCATTAGGAATTTTTTTTGTTACTGATAGGTATATTTCTGATTTAAATGGTGACGGATCGGTAAATAATACTAAGGTGTCTTCTTTGTTCTGATCAGTAGCTTGTATTCCTTCTGCTAATTTCCACATTTTAGTTATCTTTTTACCAATCATTGGAGGAAAAGGAATATGAAATAGCGTAGGAATAGATTCTTTGATAAATTGTTTATTGCTCCAATTTAATGTTTTTTTATCCCATTTTTCTACATTGAATTGAGGGCAACAGCATTGATTATTTTTTTCTTCCATATTTTTACAATTATATATTGCTTATTATATCATAAAATTATCTTTAAAGAGGGATTTTCATGAGATAGATGACGTTAAAATAGAAAAGTAATCGAAGCTTTTTGGCAACTATTAAAAAATTGCTGCTTAATAAGCATGAGCGCAACAGATTATATAATTTGTCTTAATTCTTAAATATTGGACTGGCATTAAATGAATTAAGAGCAAAATAATATCAAAGAGTCTCTCTCGGTAATCTCCAAACATATATTCCTAGATAAAACGACAATGCTGACATGCCTAGAAATACTGGCAAGTAGCCAAACTTTTGGATAAGAATGCCGCCGATGATAGCTGCTAATCCTGTGGCTATGGACGCTATCCCCTCCCAATGACCCCATTGTGCAACCGATTGTTTTTTGTTTGTATGCGAGCTGTAAACAGAATCAAATGCAGGAGTACCAAAGGCAACCCCGATTCCCCATATGATTTGAGTAAGAATTAACTGCAACATGCTTCCCATAAAAGCATAGCTTAAAAAAACTATTCCCCTGATTATATAACCCAATGATAACAGCAATTCTTGTTCCTTGACCTTAAGCCGCCAGTTTCCCAATGCAAGGGTAAGAATTCCAGCTACAACACAAAAGATTGCCCAAGAAAGACCGGCCGAAGCTACATCTCCGCCTATTTTCTGGATAAAAACTGCGTAGAAAGGCGTTAGCATCCCCAAGACGAAGACCATCGTAGTATTAACCGTGATTAGAATTCTGAGACTTTTATTAAATCTATTTTTTGGAAATATCAAATAGGTAATTTTTTTAAAATTCATAACTATATTGTAACAGAAATTAGCTTAATTTAAAAACAAAAACAGCTCTTTTTAAGAACTGCTTTTGTCTAAATCAGACTTACCTACTCAGCTGAAGTTTCAACTGGTTCAGTTGGTGTTGTCTGCTCTTCTCCATCCATATAGAATGTCATATTACTATTTAGTTGCAGTTTTAATTTAACCGCAATCAAGATAATTTTTCACTACTAGTGACCTTTATTATTATACCCATTCATTTGTAAAAAAAATCAGAGAGTCGGCAATACCTGAATCTTCCTCTGATACATATATTCTATCACATCGTATATTTTTGTCAATCAAAACCACCCCTTTTAACCGGATTTTACCTAATTTGAATTATTTAGACAATAACTACGAATTATTGCTTTTATTCTTGCTAAGTCCTTCTAACGCTCTTAAAACCTCTAAGGGAATTGCAAAAACTATAGTATTGGATTGATCAGAGCTAATATCGTTTATTGATTGAAGAGTTCTTAAATGAAGCGCGCCTGGAATTTCTGACAATACTCTAGCTGCTTTTGCCATGTTATCAGCGGCGTTCACTTCTCCTTCCGCTTTAATTATCATGGATCTTTTTTCTCTTTCTGCTTCGGCTTGCTTTCCAATAACTCTTTTCATTTCTTCTGGCAAGACAATATCTTTCAATTCAACATTTAAAACTTTAATGCCCCATGGATCTGTCGCATCATCAATAATCTTCCTTATATTCTCTGAAACCCTGTCTCTCTGAGACAATAGTTCATCTAAATCAACCTGGCCAACCACATTACGCATAGTAGTTTGGGCCAATTGGGAAATGGCGTAATAGAAATTTTCTACTTCTAGCACCGCCTTGTCTGCTTCTACAACTTTATAATAGATTACTGCATTTACGCCAACAGAAATATTATCCTTAGTAATAGCTTCCTGATTTGGGACATCTACGGCTTTTACCCTCATATCTACCTTTTGATATGACTGGATAACAGGAAAAACTAATCTCCAGCCCGGCTGCATTAAACCGGCATACTTGCCAAAAGCGAGCTTAACTCCTTTCTGATACTGGTTAACTTGTTTTATGGAAATGAGGATAGCAAATATTATTATTGCTAGAATTATTCCAATTATTTCAAACATATTTTTATATTTAATAATTGTTTAATACTACAATATTCTTTAAATAAAAACAACCCATATCTTTTCAATATTATAATAAAATCATCTAATGTTTTATTTTACGCTTAAGATAAAGAGGTAAGCCATAGAATGAAAGGCCTTCTGAGTTTTTCTATTGACCAATCATTGCTCTTGAAAAGCGATGGTTTCTCCATTTTAAAACGGGAAAGCAAAGGAATAGTAGCTTTTAGATTTTCTGGAGATAATCTATTGTGTTCTTTCAAAAACTGTTTCTTGCTTGAATGCAATTTTACAATTTTTGGAACTTTTTTAAATCTTAACATCATGTTTTATGAATAAAGATGCTTCCGATAATAATGAATTGCAAATAGTACAATTGGGTGTTTACCTAATGATAATTTAACAGCTATTTGCAAGCCAAATTCTCAAAGTATCTATTTTTATCATATACTAATTTATTCAAAACGTCAATAAGAATATTATTTGACAAATTGCCACCTTAAACTAAACTTAAGATAATAATTAAGATCTATCAAAATAAAATATTATTATGACAAATTTTTGCCCAAAATGTGGTGAAAAAATCAATTCAGATGACAAGTTTTGTAAAAATTGCGGGTTTGATTTGGCTGCGCCCGTTGATATCCCAAAAGAACAGCCAACTCCTGAAAAAATCTCTTCTTCAAAGAATATAGCAAGAGATATAATTAAGGCATTTGTCCAAATATTACTTTTAGGTCTATTTCTATACTGGGCCTGGTATTCCTACAATTGCGCCGTAGGAAATCATCTAGATAGCCAAGACAAGATGTGCCAAACCTTTTATCAATTATTTAAGGGTAGCAATAAGGGATATCTTCCAGACGGAGATAATAGAAAAAACCAGGTTAGTATAGCATGCCAGCACTGTTCTCCAGGTTACTGTTGGACAGAAGGACATTGTTGCCCGAATTCTTCACAATATTACTGTAATGGTTACTGTTACCGATCTAGCAATGAAGCCTACAATGCGGGTTGCCATCAAAGTAATTGGACGCGGCTTTGCTGTCAGTAATAATCAAAAAGAGTTGGTGAGCTTAGAGCCGCAATCTTTAACGGCCAGCGCTACTATGAAATAAATCTATCTGCCACGAATCTCCATTCGATTAATTAGTCTTCTTTACTTTTATTAGCTTCTATATATTTCTAAATCTTTTTACCGATATAGAAAACATATCCATAGTACTGTTTGTATTTTGAATATAATTCCGCTTCATACCTCATTTTTGCAATAAAATCCTCTACTGTTTTATCCCCAGCATATTTTTCTAAAAGCGCTTTTGATGCCGTTTCTCGGGGAATAAAATAATTATCTGTCCAGCATTCTTCTGGTAATATGAATGCCGCGACGGGAATATATCCCGATTTTTGGATGGTTAAAATATTATGCCCTATTGTGCTTATCTCGGGAACATTATCGGTCCACCATTTTTCAATTTCAGCAGGGCGTTCATCGGTAAACCATGACTCATATGTTAGAGCAACATAGCCGCCCTTCTTTAAGAAGTTTTTCCAATAATTCAAGCCTTTTTCAAAACCAATATTGGCAATAGCCCCCTCAGACCATATAGCGTCAAATTCTTCTTTCTGGAAAGGCAGATTTTCCATTGAACCAACAATACCTTTTACTCTTTCTTGGAGATTTAATTTTTTGGCATTGTTGTTAAAAATATCTATAAAACCGGGTAAAAAATCTAAACCAGTAATATTGCCAGTCATATTTTGCGCAAGAATCATTGTCTGCCCGCCAGTTCCACAGCCTAAATCTGCTACCCGTGAATTTTCATTGAGATTATCTAAAAAACTTAATGCTTTAATAGTCATTTCTGAACTGCCAGGCCCTTGCCGTTCTAATCCTAAATGTAATTCAGAAATCAATTTTAAGCCAAAAACATCAATTAATTTATTTTTATTGCTATCTTCTTTTTTCATGTCTTTATTCTACAACAAAATCGCCCATATGATGTATACCCCATTTAACGGACGCTTTTGAAAACCACCCTTTAAGCATTTAATGCTAGCAAATGATCCTTATACTCTACAGGGGTCATTTTGTTTAATATTGTAGCTTCATCTCCATTTTATCTGCCATTTGCAAGACCCATTTCTCTATTTTATCCACCTTATGATAAAGCATCACCATTTCTTAAAAATAGGTATCTGCTTTTTTAGCGTAAGCATCAACTGATTTCTGCAGATCGGAAAATTGCGAGTTTAGATTATTAAAACAGCTATCAATATTATCGAATTTTTCTCCTAAAAATTGTATAAGTTCTGAATTATCTTGATCCATATAGTTACATTATACAAAGTAACACTTTATTGTCAACTTTGCTCCGTATCGTGAACAACGTTAGAACTATTATCCAGAAACAAGATGAGTATGTTTATATACCTGATTTAAGGAATTATTCATAGCTATAGTTTACCCTACTGTGCCACTCACCATATATTACCTTATGAATCCAATGACAGCAGAAAAATGCGTCGACTTGACATTAACTTTTGCCTTGCTATAATATCAATATCACGATAAGAGGATTACCAAAGGGTTTCGTCCCGAGGGAATGCCTCTTGTTTTTTATTTCTTTAATTTATTTTGAAATAATTGGATATTCACTATAAAATTGTTGAATTTCCGCAACAATGAAGAATGTTTTTTATTCGGAACAATAATCTTTAATAATTTACCGTTCTTCGCCAGGTGCTCTATCAGACAATAAAAATCTCCGTCTCCAGAAACAATCACCGCCTTATCATAATTTGTATACTCTATCATTGTATGTAAAACTAATTCCGCATCAACATTGCCTTTTATTTTTATTTTGCCATTTTCTTTTATCTCCATTGTTGGCTTAAAAACACAAATATATCCAGATTTCTGTAATTCCGTATACAAAGATTGATTATTGGGAACATAGCCAATGAATATAAAGGCTTTTTTAACCTTATATTTATCTTCAAGAAAAATTCTAAAACGGGAAAAATTTAATTTCCATCCTTGACTTTTTACTCCCAAATTTAAATTTTGGCTATCTATGAAAGCGTAATTATTCCCCATATATTTATTTTATAACAAAATCGCCTATAAGGCGACTTTACTTTTGCTCCGGAGAGTGGATGATGTTAGGGTTTATTTTAGGTAAATTAACTTATATTAAATATTTCTTCCGTTGCCACAATTTTATCAGCTAACCACACAATCCAAGATTCTTTGTTTATTGGTATCGGACCTATCGGAAACATATGAGACCTAATTACTTTTAGAACCTCTTTGTTTTCTCCAAACTCTTGTGCTATAAGAACACTGTCTTGATAGTGATTATGAATAAGCCTATCTAGCCAAGAATATTCTCTAAATTTTTCTAACCAGCAATCATGTAATAATCCAGCTCTAGTAGAAATAACTATATTCGCTCTAAAAATTCGTGCTAATCTATATGCCTTTTTAGCCACACTTAGATTATGATCATATGTATTCCTCAATCTAGTCTTCGTCATTGAAGGTGAATAATTTTTCATCCAAATCAGATATTCTCTACGTAAGAGATCTTCCGTTAATTGCTCAAATGATAATTCCATATACTTTAATCCTAATACAAAATCGCTATTAAGGCGACTTTACTTTTGCTCCTGAAAGTAAGCGGTATTAGAGCTTAGATAATATAAAAAGATGGGGAGCAGGCCTAAGCCTCCTCCCCGGACTTACAATGGCGACGCCGTCTCAACTTATTAAACCAACCTTGGCGCCTTGGTATGGTAGGTCGGCCTACGTGCCATCCACCGCAAAATCGACAGTGATAGGGCAGGAAGAAACCTTTTCCCGTTCCTTCTATGCTATGCACATGTTTCCATGCGCTTTCTTCGTCATTATGCCTGATCTTTGATGTGCAGGAACGTCGTCTTTGACGTCTTTTACTTGCCATTGTCACCTCCCTTAAAGAGCGCCTTATTATGTTTATTGTATCAAAAATGTATCAAAAGCTCTACGTCCTATCTCCAATAACCTAAAAACCCTCTTGGATAGAGGGCTCTTGGAAATACTACGGAGAGTGGATGATGTTAGAACCTACTTATGACTGTTTATTTGTTCTAAACACTTATTTCTATAATCTAATTCTTGAATTTTCTCGCAAACAGAAGGATTTTCTGAATATACCGCAATCAATCCGTAGCATCTATTTTTTTCTTCGTATTGATTAGGAATTTTTTCACAAATAGACAGATCCGATTTTGAACTAGCCACCTCTGAATAACAAGCATATTTGTCTAAATCATTTGCAAATTTTTCACAAATAGATAGGTCTTTTTCAATATAAGCGATTATTTTATAACAACTAGTTTTATCTGAAGGTTCCCGTATCTTATCGCACAAAGAAAGATTGTGGGTATCTTGAGCAATACTAAAATAACAATTATCTTTAGTTTCTTGATGTTCTGCAAGAATCATTTCACATATCGATTGGTCTTGCGTCTGATAAGCTACGCCAGCATAACAATAATCATTAATAACTTTATCTGTAATTTTATTACAAATAGATATATCCTTTTTATTGCTAGCAACCATGCTATAGCAATAATCTTTTTTAGATAGATCCTGGATGTAGGCACATGTAGATATTTCGGGATTACTAAAGGCAGATAAATAATAGCATTTGTCTTGTTCTGCCTGGTCAGCCTTTTGACCACAATCTGTCATTACTTGCTTATTAACTTGTAAGATTGCCTTATGTTTATTAGACCAATAATATCCACCTACTAATAGAATAGCAATAATTATTATAACAACAATAATAATGATCTTAAGTTTAGCTTTATTGTTCTTCTGGCTAATATCATTATTAGAATTAAAGCTATAATAATTATTATCCATATATTTTAATCTTACAACAAAATCGCCTATAAAGCGACCTTACTTTGCTCCGGAGAGTGGACGATGTTCAGACCTGTTTATTATGATATTTCTATAGAACTTAAAAGCAATTTAATGGCTTTATACTTCTTCTCTACAAGTTTTTTAGCTTCTGGCAATGTTATCTTCATTTTCCAATCTCTTTCAATCTTATCTCCAACCCATTTAACGATATCCTCGAATTTATCCTTTCTTTGTATTGCTCTCCAATAGAAAAATATTGGTAAACTATCAAAATGAGCCATTGCATCAGCATTAGCTATAATCTTAGCAGTTAAAGTTTTTGATTTCGGGCCCTTAAGTGTCCTGTGTGCCTCAATACAATGTTTAATCTCTAAAATTGTTTTCTCTGGATATTTATACTTCTGCAATATTTTAACAGCTTCATTGGCACCAACGATATGGTGCTTATCCTCTTGGCTTATATCTTTACCTACATTATTTCTTCCAATATCATGGAGTAAAGCAGCTAGTTCTACTATTTCCCCATCCACCTTATATATCTTAGCTAATTTCTTAGCATATCGGACAACAGGTAAAATATGGTAATTCCAATCGGTATCTTCAAGCCTTTTTTGGACTATTTTTTTGATTTCCTCAACTTTTTTATTCATATTATCGCCCGCCAAAAGCAGGACTATTAATTACTATTGCCCTAAATGTTCCAGCTATTTCATATTTTGTATCCTCGCTGATAAAACAAGAGTCGTTCTCTTTAAGAAAGACTTTTTCTGAATCAAAGGATAATATTAATTCTCCATCGAGAACATAGTAAATGCGACTATATTTAGTGGTAGTTTCTTCTTGATAATTTTTCCCCTCTAAAACAGCAAGAGACATATTTGAGGATATATCTTTCGTAATATAATTCGTTGCAAATTTATTATCTGCAATTTTTCTTAATACGGCTTCGGATTGTCTAACTACTTTATACATATTCTTATTTTAATATAAAATCGCCCATAAGGCGACTTTACTTTTGCTCCGGAGAGTGGATGATGTTCAGACCTGTTGCTAGAGAATACCCGTCTCTTTTTTTATAATATCATCTAATGTTTTTGTAGAATGAAAAAAGGTCCCACCGATAAAACTTCCTAAACGGTGACCCTTGACAATACCTTCATCTATCTGAACAAGAGTGGAACGAAGCCACATTCCAGTAAGACCTTGGCGAGTAATATCAATAATTTTAACTTGGTGATTATTAATCATTCCTAATATTGTATTTACATCAATCTTGTTTCTCAATATCCATTGTATGATGGTAGGCATTTTAGAATTATTCTTTAATCCATATTTGAAAGCTAATTCGTCCATCACCTTTCTTCTGGTTCGTAACCGAATGAAAACATAAACATATTCTAATAAAAGGAAAAAGATGATAACAGCTACTATTTCTAATATAAGCTCTAATATAAAAAATGTATTCATATTATTAATTTTATCTTACCTTATATTACAATAAAATCGCCCGTAAGGCGACTTTACTTTTGCTAGCTCCGGAGAGTGGATGATATTCAGGCCTGTTTAGAGTTAGTTTAGCCTATTCTGATTTCTTATGTTTTCACCTATGTCCATTTTACCAATAAAAGAAACTACGTCGGAATAGGGGTCGGATAATCTAATTAAATCAAGTTCAGAACGGTCAAATATTTCCATTCCCTTTATTCTTTTGCCTTCTATTAAAACCTTTTTTAATTCGTTGTATCTTTTCACATCTAAAACAAAATCAACATCACCTACTTCCATGTGCTGGTCTGGCTTACGAATGTAGAGATAGGTATAGACGGTTTCTGGCATATCTCCTTGGGAAGGAATTATGATGGGTTCGTGAAGTCGGTAATATTTCTGATTCCAGTTGTCAGATTCTACAGTTAGTTGCTTTCTTAATTCTGTGAGGAATTGATATTCGTTTTCAAAATGACAAAATATTCCGATATTACCCGCCACGGGAAGATATTTTCCAAAAATATTCTTACATAACTCAAAACACTTAAAATGTGTGTATTTTATAGCCTCAAATAACTGCTCTTTGTTTTCTATGGGACTAAATCTGTATGACTTCATGAGCTTATCTTACCAGAAATATCCCTTGACTTCCATCATAACCAATAATCCCTAAACCTTTTCTAGAAACCAAAAATCGCCTATAAGGCGACTTTACTTTTGCTCCGGAGCCAGGACTCGGACCTGGAACCTTCTCGTTAACAGCGAGCTGCTCTACCATTGAGCTACTCCGGAATGATGCGCTAAAAAAGCGCATATTTGTTATACCCCATCTTCTCTTCTTTTTCAAGATTTTTAATATCCTTCTAATTTCTTTACGCTCTTGTTTCTCCTAATCTTTTCTAAGGCCTTGGATTCAATCTGCCTGATTCTTTCTCTGGTAACATTAAACATCTCTCCTACTTCTTGCAATGTATGCGTAACCCCATCTTCCAATCCAAACCTCATAGAAAGAATCTTTTGCTCTCTTGGAGTTAATTCGCTCAAAATATCTGAAAATCTTTCTTTTAACAAAGCCCTGGCAGCATCTTTGGAAGGAGAAGGCATTTCTTCATCTTTGATAAAATCAGCAAGAATACTTTCTTCATCGCTATCCCCTACGGGAGTTTCCAAAGATACCGTTTTCTGGGCAATTTTGGCAATATGCTTTACCTTTTCTGCACTCAATCCCATTTCCTTAGCTATTTCCTCTGCAGATGGCTCTCTTCTCAATTCTTTCATTAATTCTCTTCTAAATTTTTCATACTTAGTAATTGTCTCAATCATATGTACAGGAATCCTGATAGTTCTTGCCTGATCAGCTAAAGCCCTGGTGATAGCTTGCCTTATCCACCAAGTAGCATATGTAGAGAATTTATACCCCTTTCTCCAGTCAAATTTCTCTGCAGCCCTGAATAGCCCAAGGTTACCCTCTTGGATTAAATCCAAAAGGGTAAGATTGGACGATCTTCCAACGTATTTTTTAGCAATAGATACAACCAATCTTAAATTGGCAGAAATTAATGCTTGCTTGGCAGCCGCATCTCCCACTTCTATTTTTTTAGCTAATTCCTTTTCTTCTTTGGCTGTCAAAAAAGGAACTCTTCCAATCTCTTTTAAGTACATCTGTACAGAATCAGGTCTTTTTACAAATTGCTCTACTGATTTTCTTCTTTCATGATCCTCTGTTTTTTCTTTAAGGTATTCCTGCACGGGCATTACCTTGATTCCCGCATCTTCTAATTTATCCATCAGCGATTCTAGTCCTGAAATGCTTTTTTCAGGATTAGGAAACATATATAAAATCTCAGAATAGGTAACAAATCCCCTTAATTTTCCTTTTCTGATTAAAAGCTCAATCTTATCATTTGGAAAAGGTTTTCCAGTGGCAGCTTTCTCAATTTTCTTTACGGCTTTTTTCTTTGGTTTGCCTGCAATTATTTTCTTTGATTTTACTATCTTTTTGGGTTTTTTCTTCTTAGCAACCTTTTTCTTAATTGCTTTCTTAACTGGCTTTTTCTTTTTAGGGGATTTTTTCATATTATTTGATTATCAATTAATTTTTTAGCTATTTTTTTATACTCTTCCATTAGTTTTGCTATTTCTTTTTCTGTATCATTTTCCAATTCCAGCTTTTTAACCTGCTCTGATATTCCAAAAAGTTTTGTTTTAATGGAAAGATTGAGAAAATCATTAATAGAAGAAAGGAATTCTTCTCTGGCTTCTTTTTCTGTCTGATTGATCAAGTCTTCATCTGTTTTGGCTTGCAAGAATATATCATTAAAAATATTATTCAAGCTATCTTCAAATGCGATTTTCTCCCATTCTTTTGGTTTAATTTCTTCCAGTTTCTCTAATATCTTTAAGAATTCTTCAGAAAAGAATTCTTTTGTCTCCTTGTTTAGTTCTTTAATCAATACAGGCCATTGGAGAATTAAACAGACTATCCTTTCCTGAAGCTTTTCTTGTCTTGTCTGTATTTTGGGTTCGCATGAATGCTCTTCTTCTGTTTCTACTGCCTTTTCTCCTTTGTATTTGTCTAATTCCTCTTCTACCGCTCTTTTAGGGACATTCAGTTCTTTAGACAATAGATCAACCCAATGAGCTGTCTCTATCTTATTCGGAATCCTTTTTATCACAGGAAGAAGAATTTGTGAAATGGCTTTCTTTGCTTCTGGTTTTGTTTTGTCATATTTTTTGAAAGCGCTTTCAAAGTAGAAATCAAGAATTGATTTGGCGTTTTCCAAAGAATTGTTCCAGATGTTAATATCTTTAGCTATTGCCTCTGCCGGATCTTTGCCTTCAGGCAAAGTAATAATTTTAATATTAAATCCTTCTTTCTGGGCCAAATCTATCCCTCTTTTTGTAGCAGAATCCCCTGCCACATCCATATCAAAACAGGAAAAAAGATTAGAGGAATATCTTTTTAAAATATTTAAATGAAATGGAGTCAGGGCAGTTCCAGAAACTGCAACAACATTTTTTGCTCCTGCCTGATGGGCCATAATGGCATCAGTATACCCTTCTACAAGAACAAAGGAGTCATTTTTCCTAATCTCTACTTTTGCCTTATCTAATCCATACAATATCCTGCTTTTATCGTATATCGGAGTATTAACAATATTGATGTATTTGGCAACGCTTTCTTGTTCTCCAAAAACCCTTCCCCCAAAACCTACTGGCTGGGAATTAAGATCAAAGATTGGAAACATTATCCTTCCCCTGAATCTGTCATATAGTTTTCCTACTTCATTTCTTACCAAAAGCCCTGCTTTCTCAATCTCCTGAATTGTAAATCCTGATTTCTGCAAGAAATCAGACAATCCTTGCCAGGAATCAGGAGAATATCCTATTCTCCATTCTTTAATTGAATCTTTGCTCAAACCTCTGCCTAAAAGATATTGAATTATTTCTTTTCCGGTTTTAGTTTCGTAAAGGTGCTTCTCAAAGAATTTAGTGGTCAATTCGCATATGTCATATAATCTTTTCCTTTGAGTGCTTAATCTAGGGTCTTGCTTTTTTAATTCTACTCCTGCTTTTTGGGCTAAAATCTTTAAAGCATCTCCAAATTCAATACCTTCTATCTCCATCACGAATCCAAAAGCATCTCCCCCTTTTCCACAACCAAAACATCGCCATATCTGCCTGGCAGGATTAACAAAAAAAGATGGTTTTTTTTCTGAATGGAAGGGACAGACAGCTCTGTAATTGGCTCCTGTTTTTTCCAATTTCAAATAGCTGGAGATCAGTTCAACAATATCTATCCTTTGTTTTATCTCTTCTATTACAGAATCCATTATTGTTTTTTAATCCTTAAGAGAATGAATATTATTCCTAGCTGGACAAACATACTTAAGCGGGAAAAGAATCCTTTGGGCAAACCATACTTTTCTTCTTTGATAACATGGCTGACATTTTCCAAAAGCACTTCCTTTACTCTCATTCCTCTTTTTTTAGCAATATAGGAAAGAGCACTTTCTAAAAAATAGTGCTTTTTGTAAATCTTTGGTATTGAATCCCAAAATTCTTTGGTAATCACTCTTGTTCCTGATAAATGGGCTTGATGTTTATATATCTTCGGAGTTTCAGAAAACCTGTTCCTTCTGTCTATCTTTCCGATTACCATATCAGCCTCTTTATTAATAACAGGCAAAAGCAAACCATCTAATTGTATTCCTGTTATGCCAATTAAATCTGCATCAATGAATATGAAAACAGGAGAAGATGATTGCTCTATTCCTGTTTTGATTGCCTGAGCTTTTCCCCTGTTATGCTTATGCTGCAAGACTTTTACTGAAAATCCGCTGGCTACTTTAAAGGTATCATCTTTAGAACCGTCGTCAACAATAATAATCTCAGAAATATTGGAACTCTGTTTGGCTGCAAGTATTACAGCTCCTATTGTTTTTTCTTCATTAAGAGCAGGGATTATTGCTGTTGAGGTCATAAAAAAAGTGAACCAGAATATCTTTGGCTCTATGAATTATATAGAAAATTGATATAAAAATCAATCACTATTTTGATAACAGATATATTAATACCGCTAACAATACTGTTGCTATTGTCAGCAATAGCATTGTTCTTTTAGCTTCCATGTGTTTACAATAATCTAATTATATGTTATGAAATGAATGACAGGAGGTGATCGCCTAATGGGTGATCAAAAAAGATCAGGTGATTCTCAAGGCAAGGCCAGGGACGGAAACGGACGGAAGTGCCCTTACTGTGGCATGCGGCTCCGAGGAAGAGAAGAGTGCAGTAAGCCGGGGTGTCGTCAGAAGGCTCGCAGGCCAATAGAGCCAACAGAGCGAGAGAAGAAACCCTGAATAGTACCTTGTAAGCCATGATTCATGGCCGACTCTTACGAGAGTCGGCCTCATCTTTTATATATTTACAAAAAAATTATCAGATGATATAAGATAGATTAAAGAGGTGGTTCAGATGAGTTCTATGCGCAAGTATCACATTCCAAGAACCAATAATGGTGGCTTGGACTGCGATTACCGGGATCCAAAGACAGGAATGTTTGCCTGTAGCCATCGAGCGGTATATCGAATAGCAGTAAAGAGTGTCCACCCAGGATTCTCGTGTGGGAATCCAGATCACATCAAAAATGTTAAGGATCAGGCGAAGAAACGTCTGGAAAGGCATCTCTTGAATTCAGCTCGTTTGGTCTAATGGCCGGTCCTAGATGTATTAGGACCGGCCAATACCTTTTTACCTAACCATTTTCAAGGCCGCATACCAGCCCTGTGGCTTTTTACACAAAGGACAGGTAATTGGAGCGCTGGTTCCTTTATGAATATATCCGCAATTAAGACATTTCCATTCTATCTCCTCGTCTGTTTTATATAATATTCCTTTTTCCAATCTGTCTGCTAAAAGAGTATATCTTTCGGCATGTTTTTCTTCTACTTCAGATATTTCCTGGAAAAGATGGGCTGCTTCCAATTCTTTCTCTTCCCTTGCGATATTTTCAAACTCAGGATACATTTTTTCGTATTCATCAGTTTCTCCCAGAGCAGCAATTCTTAAATTCTCTAAAGTATTTTTTAAGGGGCGGATATCATATGTATTGGTCATTTCTACTGGTTCTTGCAATAATTCTAGCATTTCTTCTGCATGAGCCCTTTCATTATCTGCTGTTTCTAGAAATATCTGAGATATCCATACCAATCCTTCCTTTTGGGCTATTTTGGCAAAGAACGTATATTTATTCCTGGCCAAGGCCTCTCCAGTAATTGCTTTTAACAGGTTTTGGTGTGTGTTTTTCATATTTTTTATTTAATTTTTGTTCTTCTTAATAGCAATAATAGTTGTAATTACAGCACACAAGAAAAAAACTATAGTCAATATTGGGAAAAGTGTTTGAATATGGCTTGCACTTGTAAATGAATACCCATAGGTAAGCAAATATCTCTTCAGGGAAAAATAAGCAAATACCAATGTTGCAATATAAAATATCATCGGTATTATCGAGGTTATAAGTCTTTTTATATTTCTTTGCCTAAAAAAATGTTTTATTATTAATTTCGCGCTGAAGATTAAAATGACAGCTAAGGGTATGGCAATAATGACTAAAAACATATTGTTGAACTTATTCAGGTTTGGCCGTAACACGGCCTCTCCACTTGGCACGGTAGGATCATTAATCCCCTGAGCAGAAACACCTTTAAATCCGGATAATAAGGCTAATCCAGAAGACAAAGCTTTAGCATATAGTTTTTTCATATTATTGGTTATTTTATTTTTTATGATTAATACAATATCTATAATCTAATGACCTATGTTCTAAGAATTTATTATCCCAGATATTTTTAAAATTTTCTATCTTTATGTTCCCCTGGGGAGATAATGTGGATCTATCTTCTTGGATACAATTAACCACATCCCCATTATATAGAATACCACAAGAAGATATCCCAGCGCTACATAGTTTATATTTTAGACAATCGCAAGCATTGTCAGACATAAAATAATCTGCTTCTTCACCAAACATTACTCGCATATTCTTATCCTTATCTTTTTTTATTTTGTCTATAAAAGAACATAGTTTTTCATATTCTTGATTAGAAAGTTCTTCTTGTTTATTCATTACTCCTCTGCCCAACAATTCCATTGGTAAAACATGCCATAAATCAATTTTTAAAGTTTTTAAAAATTGATAAAAAGGAGCCAATTCTTCTATGTTTTTTTTATATATAACTGTTTTAATGCTTAAATACTCTATATTATGTCTTGTTAATTTTTTAATATTTTCTAAAACTTTATCATATGTATTGCCATCTCTTAGATAATTATGGCTGTTAGAAAATCCATCCAAGCTAATAGACAAGGACGTTAAAAGAGGTGAGAGTAAATCAAGTTTTTGATCATCTAATAAAACACCATTAGTAGCTAATGAAATTTTAAATCCTAAATTCTTAAGTTCTTTTAGGATAATAAATATATCTTCTCTTATCAACGGTTCTCCACCAGTTATCTGTATAAGTACTTTGTTTCCAAAATTTTTTCTTAAATCAATAAAAAAATTTATCCATTCTTCCTGAGTAAGATTATCTTTAAATTTATTTTGGATAGAGTTCATATAGCAATGCTTGCAATGTAAGTTGCAAGCATTGGTAATCTCTATTCCAATAGATTTTAATTCATGTATGCTCTTTAAAAGCTCATAATTCTTTTTCTTAATGTTCCAGTAAACATCTTTTATAAAAGGCATTTATGATAATCATTAATTCTTAGGCAAAATTTTAAAAGGTTTTGGTATGTGTTTTTCATATTTTTTATTTAATTTTTCTTAATTCTTCTGCTAGTTGTTTTAAATCTTTTGGATCTGCTGCTGGTCCGCTTCCGGAACACAGCCATCCTTCATATTTATCAAACCAGAATTCTTTTCCGCTAAGGGTTTGTCTCCATTCTCCTTTCTTAAATGATTCTGTGCCATGCATTGGCACTAGTTTGATATGGGCATGATTTACCCCCATGCCTTCAATTATCAATCCTATTCTGCCAACATCATCAAAATATTTTTCAAGAATTGATGCTGCTTTTTTAGCTGCAATGATTAATCTTTGCAAAATATCATCTGGAATTTTTAAAAAATCGCTGGGATAGTGTTCTTTAGGAATAACAACGGAAAAACCTTTTGTGTTAGGATCTATGGACAAAAAAGCCATGAACTCATCGTCTTCCCAGAAAACGCCTGGCGTTTCTATCTTTTTGGATGCTATTTTGCAGAAAATACAGTTATTCTCCATAGAATAAGTATATTGTTTCATTAATTATTATTTTTGTCTATATTTTAAATCTTCCTGCTATCATAGGCCCAATGTAAAACAGCTTGTCTTTGTTTTCTTCTACAATCTAGATCTCCAGGGTAACAATTCTTTTTAATCTGAGCGATGTGTCTTTTAATAGCTTTCCATCTTTTTATCTGTCTTTGGTCATCTTTATGCCTTCTACCGAAATAATATCTACAATACCATTGAAACCAACCCCTTGGATCATTTGGATGAATCCACCCTTTCTCCTTCCAAACAGATAATGGTTGGCTAGCATTTACCCCAAATAAATTAAGATGGGGATCATGCCTTTTGGAACACAATTTAGCTTTTAAAAACCAATCTTTAGGAAACTCTTTTTTACAATCAGTCATATATTTTCCTCCAAAAACTCCTAATTCAAGCATTTTTTTAGGGCTTAGGTCGGGTTTAAATTCAGGATTAAAATTATTGCCAATCTTTTCCGACAATTCATAGCTATAGTTTTTTTGTATTTTGTCATTAACAACTATTATTTTTTTCATTCTTAATTCCTATAATATGAATTTTTTAGACAGCATCCTTAATTTTGGTTATTTATAGTTTTAACATTCAATACGCTTGGCTTTTTTATTATGTTGATTAAATTTATAACCTTGCTTTTTTCCAACTGGCGGAAGGGGCGGGATTCGAACCCGCGGTGGTTTTTGCCACACAGTCTTTCCAGGACTGCCAATTAAACCGCTCTTGCACCCTTCCAATCAGAATGTTTATTCAACCAATCTCGATATTTACCATTTATTCTAGGATTCATTGAGCCGACAAGCTCCAAATACTGTTTTATACTATCCGCACTATAAATATATATTCTACGCTTTCTATCTGTAATATAACTTTTTATTCCCAATTCGTCTAATATCTCCTTTACTGATTCTATTAATCTAAGAGAATAACTAGTAAAGCATAAACCGATATTACAATATGGCTTATTATAACACAAGTGCCTATGTATAAATAATCCGCCGTCTGTATCTACAACACCACGTACAAATCTTTTTCTACGGGTTCTATTTTTTAGAATCCAATTAGGGATATTAATGTTTTGTTTAATTTTATTTCCCCTGACAGCTCCCTTGTCGACCATAAAATCAACTAAAGTCGTGCTTGAACAAATTAGTGCCAAAGTATTCTCGTTTGCCCTCTTTCTTTTGTAAACTCGGACTTTAAATAATCTCTTTATTAAATCTTCAACATATAAGGAATACTCTTTATCAGCAAGAGAGTTAAGTGTAATTATTAATTGCCAATCATTATTAATCCCACCGTCTCCAAATACAATTCCCATAAATTCTGCTAGATCTCCAGATTGTTTAGGAATAATGATTGGTTTACGATGACTTTTTAAGGGATATTTTAATTTTTTTGTTTGGGTAAAATTAAAACCCATTTTATTTATTAAATAATTTATTGCCCTTAAGGTCTCATTAAATCTTTAAATCCATCAACGCTTTAATCCTCTGCTCTGTCGGAGGGTGAGTCATAAAGAAATTGGCCAAGCTTTTGCCTTTAAAAGGATTAATAATGTAAAGATGGGCAGTAGCATTTTTTGCGCTCCTCATCGGAGTAGGATCTTGAGATATTTTTTGCAATGCCCTGGCTAATCCGTCAGGATATCTGGTAAGCAATGCTCCCGAAGCATCTGCAAGAAATTCTCTTTTCCTTGAAATTGCAAGCTTGATTAACATAGCAGCTATCGGAGCTAAAATCATTGAAACAATGGCAACAATCTGCAATATATTTCCTCCTTGACTATCCCTGCTTTTGGATCTTCTTCCCATTCTCCAGAATAAATCTGATATATTAACAATAATACCTGTAAAAACAACTATTACTGTTCCCAGCAATATATCTTTGTTTTTGATATGCGACATTTCATGGGCTATTACCCCTTCTAATTCCGGCTTATCCAATCTTTCCAATAATCCTCTGGTTACAGCCACTACTGCATGCTTTTTATCCCTTCCTGTAGCAAAAGCATTGGGCTGAGCTTCATCAATGATGTATACCTTTGGCATTGGAAGCCCTGCTGTAATGCTTAAGTTTTCTACGACATGATACAAATCAGGATAATCATCATGTTTTACAGGTTTTGCCCTAGCCATTGCCAATACCAGCTTATCTGAGAACCAATATCCCCCAATGCTTGTTAATATGGCAAACACAGTGGCGTAAATCAAAAGATCCGCGCTTTCATATGCTTGTGACAGAATCCAACCGATAAAGATAATCAATATCAAAAAAATTGATATTAATATCCATGTTTTTCTAGTATTGGAAGCAGCTGCGGAATATAAAGTGGGCATATAGTAATGCTATTTACTTTTAAATCCCAATTAAAACTGCACTTTTGGAACTTCTCTTTGGGCAGCTTCTTCTATCTCAAACAGATCCATTTTCTTAAATACGAATATCTTAGCAAAAATATTAGACGGAAAACTCTCTATTGCAATATTGAGATCTCTAACATTAGCATTGTAGAATCTCCTGGATGCCTGTATTTTGTCTTCTGTGTCTGCTAATTCCTTTTGCAATTCAAGGAAATTGACAGATGCCTTTAATTCAGGATAGTTCTCTGATACTGCAAATAATGATTTCAATGTCTGGCTTAAAGCATTTTCTGCTTTTCCTTTTTCTTCTATTCCTGTTGCTCCCATAGCAGCAGCTCTTGCCTGAGTTACTTTTTCAAATAACTCTCTTTCATGAGTTGCATAGCCCTTAACTGTTTCAATTAAATTAGGGATTAAATCGTATCTCCTCTTTAATTGGACATCTATATCAGACCAGGCCTCTTTGCTCCTCATTCTAAGACGGACTAATCTGTTAAAGATTGATATGGCTGCAATAACTATTACCGCTATAACAGCGATAATTACTATCAAAAGTGTACTCATATATTTATTATGAATTAATTGGATTATACATTAAATAACTATAGAAAACAAGAGTTATTTGCAGTTGGAAGAAGTAGAGCAAGTGTATGTACAATTATTATCAGAACAATACCATTGCGGTTTCTGTTTTGATGTGCATCTTCCATAGCCGCAATTTGTTTGGCCTGTGCCACTCCCGCAGGTTTTCTGTTTGCTCCATACTAGGCATTTACGATTCATGCTTGGATCGGTTTGACAAATTTGATAAGTATTTGTACTTGAACATCTTCTTTCTCCATTCTTGTTGCATTCATTGGAGCAAAATGTTGCCGCCGCATATTTATCCTGACTTACAAGACCCAAATTGCAAGTATTGCTTCTTATCGTTTTACAATCTCCAACCCATTTAACAAAAACAGATCCAGATTTAGGATTTGCTGTTAATATTACTTGTCCCATTTGAGAATTAGCAAAACCTTCGCATTTTCCCGGACAATCAATACCTATCCATGTAGAATTACTTTCAATCCTGCCAGGGCCCCTGGCAGACACAGTAATCTTACTCATTCCTTTAATTGAATTAACATTGAATACTGCCTTGACCGAAACGGATTTGCTTACCTTAAGGGTGCATATTGGGTTTGTTCCATTGCAGGCACCTGTCCAATTATTGAAAGATGAATCGTTATCCGGTACAGCTGTCAGAGTTACCGTTGTTCCTGCGGGATAATAGCATTTGTTGGTTGTTTTAGTAAAAGTGCAATTACTGCCCAATGGACTTCTTTGAATAGAGCCCGTTCCGCTGCTTCCCGCAAAACTAATCTTTATATATTTGCTCTTAGCAGTACTTATAGCTCCCTGCATTTGACCAAGATCAAAATCTTTATAGGCCAAAAAATACACTACGATTAAAGCTAAAACAAGGAAGATTATGATAAAAAACACATCTCTTCCTAGCTTATCATTATTACGCATGGTTTTGAGATTAATTGTGCTTTAATATATTATACAATTAAATAAAAAAACCGTGTCAATAGTTTTGCACAGTTCTTTCTATTCATTATAAATTCGGGAATTAATAACCAAACTATTCTTGTCAACTGCTTTCGCCCTTTTGGGCTCATCAGTCCTGACACACATCAAGAGAGCAATGGAGGTTTTACAAAGAGGTCCTCCCAACTCATCAAGGTACTAGTCATCGAGGCACTTGCCTGCCGCGATAATAGATATCGCGGCCCCAGATACCAAACCGAAGATCCAACACTCGTTATGTGAAACGGACAACATCGTTCCTGCTACTACCATGACCACGATGCCAAAAACGATCAAGAGAGACATTTTCTCCACCTCGACCACCTCCAATTCATACCCTACACTAAATGCAATACCAAAACAACCCCCTTTCTTTGGGGGTTGTTTCTATTCTTTATAATTCTTTTTAATAACCTTCTGGACTGAATTGGGGATTCATTTCCTTTTTATCCTTGTCAGGTATTTCAGTTACAGTTGCTTCAGTTGTAAGCATTGTAGCTGCAGCAGAAGCTGCATTTTCTAATGCTGACCTTACAACTTTAGTAGGATCAATGATCCCTACCTTGATTAAATCAACATATTGCAAGGTTAAAGCATTATATCCGAAGTTAGGATCATTATTATCTTTAATTGTAGCTACCACTACTCCATCATCAACCCCGGAATTTAAAGCAATTTGTCTAATTGGAGATTCAATTGCTTTTTTAAGAATAGCAATTCCTGTTCTAATTTCTCTTCCTATCTCATTGTTATTCTTCTGGGCTTCTTCCTCTAACCTATTAGCTTCAGCTTCTAATGCCTGAGATGCTCTTAAAAGAGCAACTCCTCCTCCGGGAACTAT
>JAQTNP010000004.1 GCA_028713795.1 Minisyncoccota bacterium | reverse complement strand
AGGTAATATTTTGTTTTAATTTCTCCAAGACCAACTTATGTCTTTTTACGAAATTAGGGTCTCCTTGAGAAAGGGTTTTTCCTGATTCAAAATCAGTGTATTCAATTATTGCATTTGAAGGAACATTTGTATCCCATCCGAATTCAACATCATTATTCTCAATTTTTGTAATCCTAAAATTGGAAATTTCAAGATTAACTGATTTAGTAAAGAATGTGATATCTAATGATTTAGCTTCTGGCCCAATAGACATTTTTGATCTGACTTGGACATGATACATTGTTGAAGATTTTAATCCGGTAAGATCTACGGAATGGAAAGTCGTTGATTCATCAGTATTGCCAACTATATTTTTGTAAGGCTCTGGGGCATTGATATTGTATTCATCTGCAGTTGCGTAGGCAACAATGGAGTTTGATTCTTTATCTGTAATCCATGAAATTCTGGCAGAATCTTCATAAGGTTCTATCTTTGGAAGCTCTCCGGCAATAATTGGCGGCTGTATTTTCTTTTCTGCTGTCTCTTGCAATGCCTTTGATACCTGGTTGATATCATATGGATTGTTAATTTTCTGTATCATTCCTAATACCGTATTAACTATGCTTTCCTGATTCTCAGGGCCCCCTACTCCTTGAGCGGTTCTAAAAACATCATTGATGCTTCTGGACATATTTCCCTTGGAATCCAAAGAAATAACCCTGAAACTATATACCGTGTCAGGAAATAATTCTTTTAATTCTACTTCATGTCCGCTTCCCCCAATTTCATATGATCCGGCCATATAACCGTATTCATTGGTAAACCCATATTCCACTAATTGACTGGCATTCTCATTAGTAGTCCATCTTATCTTTATTGAATCAGCTTGCACATCGGCAGTGCTTATCCCGGTAATATTGGGGCCGTCAACATCAACTTCTGCTGCCGCTCCCCCTCCTCCACCGCCTCCGATAACAACAACTGACGATGCAGTTGTAGTCCTGAAAGAATATCCTTCTCCATTATTATCATCTTCGCTTGTATTTTCTGCAGCATCTTCAGAAATTACTTTGATATAGTATTGGGTCTGAGCTGAAAGATTATCAATGGTAATTGCATGCACTTTTGTTAAGGTAGTATCTTCATCTGAAAGAGATCCAAAGCTGTCGCTAACTCCGTAAGCAACTCTTGAACTGCTATTCTCATCAGTAGTCCAGACAATTATGGCAGAATCATCTGTAATCAATGGTATGGTAACATTGGAAATCAATGGAGCTGCAGTATCAGCAATAGTAGTAAAAGAATAATAATCTCCATTATTATTATCTGGAGTAGAATTTCCCGAAGCGTCTTGAGATCTTACTTGAAAGTAATATGTGGTTCCTTCTGATAGTCCTGTTAAGTTAACTGTGTGGCTAGTCACAGCGTCATCAATGTTTCCAGCCATCAGTCCAAGAGATATTGTTGTTCCATAATCAACAATGGAATTGCTTGATTCGCCTGTTGTCCAAGTTATTCTGGCAGAAGTACCGGTAATATTTGAAACTGTCACTCCGGTTATTGCTGGAGCCGTAGAGTCAGCTTTAGCCTGAGCAGTTGTAAAATTAGCAATTGCAGAAACCCCTTCATTATCTGCAGCATCTTTTGATTTAACCCGGTAGTAATACTTTGTATTATCTGTCAGCCCTGATATGACAACGCTGTGCTGCAAGGTCAAATCTGTAACAAGGGTGGTACTGCTTGATCCTGACAAATCAGAGCTTGTTGCATATTCTACCTGGCTTGTCCCAGCTTCATTGGTAGTCCAGACCACAGTAGCAGAATTCCTGTCTACGACCGGGGTTCCCAAAGTAATTGTCGGAGCGGTATTATCTGCAGTAGTAGTAAAGGAATAGTAATCCCCCCCATTGTTGTCTGTTGTGGTATTGCCAGCTTCATCTTGAGACCTGACTTGAAGATAGTAGGTAGTGTTTTGAGACAAATCAATTAATGAAACCGTATGGCTGGTAACTAATTCATTAATATCTCCTGCCAAAATGCCCAGGGATATTGAAGTGCCGTAGTCAACAATGGAATTGGCGGCCTCACTAGTAGTCCAAGTAACGGTAGCTCCTGTTAATGATATATTTGATATTGTTACACTTGAAATGTCTGGGCCAGCACTATCTTCTTTTGAAGTCGCTGTCGTAAAATCATATATATTGGAAACACCCTCGTTATCTGCCGCATCTTTTGACTTAACCCTATAATAGTATTTGGTATTTGCTGTCAGCCCTGATATGACAACGCTGTGCTGCAAGGTTAAATCTGTAACAAGGGTGGTGCTGCTTGATCCTGACAAATCAGAGCTCGTTGCATATTCTACCTGGCTTGTTCCAGCTTCATCTGTTGTCCAGGTAATATTAGCGGAATTCCTGTCTACTACAGAAGCTTGAATAGCAGAAATTACAGGATCTGTAGTGTCTGCAGTAGTAGTAAAGGAATAGTAATCTCCACCATTATTGTCTGTTTTTCTGTTGCCAGAAGAATCAGCTGATCTAACCTGAAAGTAATATTTAGTATTCTGGGTAAGCCCTGTAAGGGATATGCTGTGGCTAGTTGTGGAATCATCAATATTTCCAGTCATAGACCCAAGAGCTGTGGTTAACCCATAGTCAACAATGGAATCAGAATTTTCTGTAGTAGTCCAAGTAATTGTGGCTCCCGAAAGAGTAATGCTGGAAGTAGCAACATCAGATATGGTTGGAGCCGTAGAATCAGCTTTAGCTTGGGCAGTTGTAAAATTATATATAGAAGATGTAGTCAAATTATTGGCTGCATCTTTTGATTTAACCCTGTAATAATATGTTGTGCTTGAAGTCAGACTGGAAAGAATAACGCTATGCTCTTTTCTTAAATCAGTAACTAATGTGGTGCTTATAGATTCTGACAGTTCAGGGCTTGTAGAATATTCTACCTGACTGGTAGCATCTTCGTCTGTATCCCAGGTTACGGTAGCAGAATTCCTGTCAATAACAGGAGCATCAACATTGGAAATCACAGGATTAGTTCCATCTGCAACAGTAGTAAATGTATAGTAATTCCCCCCATTATTATCTGTGGCAGTATTTCCTGAAGAATCCTGCGATCTTACTTGGAAATAGTAAAGAGTATCTGAAGTCAAACTAGTTAAGCTTACCGAATGAGTCGTTGTTGCATCGCTGGTATTGCCAGCTAATTGTCCCAACCCTACTGTTGTGCCATAGTCAACAATGGAATCAGAGTTTTCGTCTGTTGTCCAAGTAATTGTTGCTCCCGAAAGAGTAATACTAGAGGTGGCAACCGCGCTTATCACTGGTGCAACGACATCTTCTTTGGCAGTAGTAGTATCAAAAGAACCAACACTTGATGTCGCTTCATTATTATATGCATCTTGTGACCTAACATAGAAATAGTAAGTAGTTTCTGCAACCAAAGATGATAACAATACACTGTGTTCTTTTCTCAAATCCAGAACTTGAGTTGTCTCAGACGAATCGGACATATCCAGATTAAGAGAGTATATAACCTGACTAGTAGCATCTTCGTCTGTATCCCAGGTTACGGTAGCAGAATTCCTATCTTTTACCGGAACAGTAACATTGCTTATCACCGGAGCCGTAACATCAGCAACTGTAGTAAAATTATAATACGTTCCGCTATTATCATCCGTTTCCAGATTTCCAGCCCTGTCTCTTGATTTAACCTGATAATAGTATGTGGTATCTACAGTCAGATTAATTAATGAAACTGTATGGCTGGTAACATATGTTCCTTCATCCCCTGCCAGATAATTCAGATTTTCTGTTGAGGTTCCGTATTCAATGATAGAATTAGCTTCTTCTCCGGTAGTCCAGGTAATATCTGCTGAATCCATATCGATGTTTACAGCCTGAACACTGGAGATAACAGGAGGGGTAATATCGGGAGCAGTTTCTGTGGTAAATGTATAGTCCTGCGATACTGCTTCAACTCCTTCAGAATTAGATGATCTAACTCTGAAATGATATGTTGCTTCTGATAATAGTCCTGTCAAGCTTACAGAATGGCTGGTGGTCAAGGTAAAACTTCCTTGAGAATATCCATATGAGGTATCTTGCCCGTATTCTACAAAAGAGGTTGACGAAATATCTGTTGTCCAGGCAATAGTAGCTGCATTATGTGTAACATTGGAAAATTGAATATTGGAAATTGTGGGCGGATTAGAAGAAGCAGCCAGGGTGGTAAAAGAATATCCGCTTCCGCTATTATTATCAATAGCAATATTTCCCGAAGGATCAGTTGATTTTACCCTTGCATAGTAGGTTGAGTTTGGAACTAGGCCTACCAAAGTGACAGAATGACTGGTAGCCATTGTCGGATTCCCCTGCTCTAAGTTGTAAGTAGTGGTTGCCAGAGAATATCCAATATATGAATCAGCTTCTTCATCGGTTGTCCAAGTAATGGTAATCTGATCTTTTGAAGGATCGCCTACATCAACAAGAGAAATTACCGGAGCTGCAACATCATTGGGATCAGCTGAGGTAATGAATGTGCTATCTGAAGACATCCCTTCATTGCCCGCTACATCTTTTGACCTTGCTCTATAATGGTATGTAGTAGCTGGATTAAGATCATGGGGCAGATTAACTGTATGGGATTGAACTAAATCTTCTTGTCCATATATCCTTCCGTAGCTGGTAGTTGGACCAAATTCCACAAAAGAAGATGATTCTTCATTGGTATCCCAGGTAACAGTAGCAGTATTATAGGCAAGATTAGAAGAAGCAATGTTTGATATCGTAGGCGGAGTTACATCAGCGCTTGAAACAATTGTCGAAAAACTATATTCCGAAGAAACTGTGACATTACCAGAGCTATCAGCTGACCTAACTTTGTAATAATAGGTTGTTTCGCTTGTTAATCCAGAAAGAGTGACTGAATGAGATGTTTCAAATACAAATTTTCCCTGCAAAGTTCCGGTGATAAAGCCGGTGCTGGTGGAAAATTCAACAAAAGAATCAGCTGCTTCATTAGTAGTCCAAGTAATAGTTGCAGAATTTTCTTTTAAGCCAGATGCAGAAACGCTTGAAATCTCTGGACCGCTACTGTCAGGAGTAGCAGTGATAAAGTCCCCTATTGAGGAATTGCTGCAATTATCCGAAGCGTCACAAGATCTGGCATAGTAATAGTAAGTAGTGCTAGAATCTAATCCTCTTAATGTTACTGAATGAGAGTCATCGTATCCGCTAACTCCCTGGCTCGGAGAACCATCGGGAACCGTAGAGGTAATTGAATAGTATACGTTTGAAGAAGAAATTTCCTCTGTTGACCAGGTAATTAGAACTGAATTAATAGTTGGCGTTCCGTCGCTAACAGAAGAAATTGTTGGAGGAGCATAATCAGCAGGATTGCCTCCCGCAGTCAAAGATACGGTGGAAGAATAATCAGAATTATTAATAATATCATCAACTGACCTGGCCTTATAATAATAAGTGCTGGAAGCCAGCTCTTGATCTAGAAGATAGTTAAGGTCTTTATCAGTGATAGTAGCGTAGGCAGCAAAATCGATCCCATCAGTTGATCTGAATATCTCATATCTGACCCAATCTGATTCTGTTGCCTTATCCCAGGTAGTAAATATTCTGTATTCCCCTGTTTCTATATTGGATACATCCTGAATATACATATGGCTCGGAACAGCTGGAGCATTATTGTCTAAAGTAACTGTATCGTTATATGTAGATGTTTCATTGCCATGAGCATCTTTGAATTTTAAATATACTGTTTTTTCGCAACCGTTTTCCTGTTCTGCGCAATAAGCATTAAGGTTCCAGGAAGCCGAGGTTGCATACGCCTGCCATTCTTCAGTATCAAATACACCGTCATTTGAAGCCATAAAATATAGATCTGTATTATCTGTAGCAGAAAGATTTAGAGTAACTGCAATATCTTTTGCCTTATCATCTCCATATACCGTAGTAGTAGCATTAGCATTGATATTCATGCCAGATCCTCCACCTGTCGGAGTGCCTACTACAGGATCTTTAGTATCAAATTCAAAAGTGGAAGAATCAGCGCTGCCTACCTGCCTGGCAGCATTTCCATCATTAGCCACCACCCTCACTTTAACAGTATCATTGGAAGCCCAAAGACCTGATACATCTGAATCAGCATCCCAAGAAATAGATTTGCTAGTTCCTGTAGCTACTGAACCCACGTCTCCTGTTGCAGCGCCCGCTAAAACCCAGACGGTTTGACTGGCAGCATGTGCTTTTTTATAGAATAAAGTATTATTGGCACTTCTGGTAATTCCTGATATGGTGCTTCCA
Organism: Minisyncoccota bacterium; assembly: GCA_028713795.1. Classification (GTDB taxonomy): domain Bacteria; phylum Patescibacteriota; class Minisyncoccia; order Minisyncoccales; family PEYH01; genus JAQTNP01. Next base: position 16,759 of record JAQTNP010000004.1, on the reverse strand, counting down.
TCTTTATTACTATACGTCATCATTTCATCTTCTATCTGGATAGTACCAGTAGCATTAAGATATGAGGCATTGGTTCCTGTGATAGTAATTGAAGTAGCGTCTATGGCTTGTTCTGCGTTCAGGGTTACGCCCAGATCATATAATAAATAGATGGTTGTTGTTGCTTCTTCGTTCTCATCAAAATCATATGTAACAGTAACTATTCCATCTGTTCCCTGAGAAGCAGAAACAGAAGTGATGCTGGGTTCTGTATTAACAACATATGTTATCTGCACTTCTTCCAAAGTAGGCGTATTATTCAATGAATCGGTAATCATATACAACCTATATTGTACCCATACATCATCTATTCCGTCTTTAAATATTGCGTCTATCGGCTCCCCAGTATAATCTGTAAAATATGTCGTGGTTGAACAACCCTCTCCCCCATTATCCGGACCGCACCAATCAGTCCAGACACTTGGGGAATCGTCAGAAAAATCAAGAGGGGTTCCGTTATCAGTATTTGAAGCTGTTCTAATCTGGAATAAAATGTCGGTATCTGTATTTAATGATTCTGTCCATTTAAGAGAGCTTAAAACTGTTGTTGTGTCTGTAGTGTGATAGGCAGAAGATACTAATGGGTATGCTGTATACAATCTGTATTTATGAATAACATCGGAAAACGCAGAAGCGCTGTCAGAATATCCTCCGAATACATATATTGTACTATTATCAGAACAGAATATTGCACCTGTCCCCCTCAATGTCCTATCTAAGGTTTCTGTCTGGGTAGTTGCGCTAGTTACATCAAAATTAACAACGGTATCCAGATACACAGACGCATCTCCATTAAGATAATAGCCTCCGAATATCATTATCTTCTGAATTGTTCCTGCACCCATGCTCTGATAATATGCAGCACTTGTATATGCTCTCTTTGTCGGAAGAGTCACTCCTACTAACTCGCTTGCTCCAGAATTAGGACTCTGAGGATCAAAAACATATATCTTATTTGTATAATCAGCTTCGCTTGAATCATACCCTCCGAATATGTATATTTTTCCGTCAACAGGATAATATGCGGCAGAAGCCCCCTTCAACGCTACTGGCAAACCAACTGAAGTATTAGAAACAGCTCCAGTTGCGGGGTTAAATTCAACAATAGTATTTAAATATTGAGGATTGTTTGATCCATCAAGATAATATCCTCCAAAGATGTAGAATTTACTTACATTAGATGCATATACTGCCGGGGCATATTGCCTTCCTATGCTTGACGGCAAGTTGTATCCGGTATCTGCTGCATTACTTGATGTAGCAGATGGATCAAAAGAGTATATATCATAATTAAACCTGCCATTAGTATTGTCATATCCTCCGAATATATATATTTTCCCATCGTAGGTGCTGGCAATATCAGCGCTATGCCCTCTTAATTCAATCAGCAACGCTCCACCCGTAACAGTTGCCGTATCTGCAATAGGATCATATTGAGAAATTGTGGTATAGAAAGTCGGATCATGAGAAACTGCATCCTGGCTATAGCCACCGATAATAAATGCCTTGCTTGTTGTTGCGTCATATACTGCGACGACATCTTCTCTTGCAGAAGATAGTACTGCCGTAGAGGTAGGAATAGTAGCTGATGTTGGAATTGTTATACTAGATCCAGTATTTAAATTCCCTTCATTAGAAGACCATTTAGTCCAGCCATTCTGATAATTATCATGTCTTGGATATTCTGCGCTCTGACCTCCTGACCAATCCGTCTGAGTCCAAATATATGAAAGGCCTGAAACTTGAGCAGCGAAATATATTAAAAATACGGAAATAATTAAGATAATTATTCCAAAACTTATTATTCTATGCCTTTTAAAGAAATTAAAAAATCTGAAAAATATATTTTCTTTTTTTTCAGAAAAAGCGTTAAATTGAGATTTAAGATCTAAATGCTGCAATTTAGAATTATGTTATTTATTCTATCAATTTTATCACAAAAAACTCTGTAAAGTAATGGTTTTATGTGAATAAAAATTAGCAAATGGATACAGTACTTTTCTAATTATTATAATCATTTAAGACATGCAGAAATATTTACTGTATTTTATGCTAATATAATATACGTATAATCAAAAAAAGTTAATATAAAATTAGCCTTGAATATCATGGAAAGAATATTGATTAGAAATTAAATGATAGATAATCTTAGAGAAACCAGCGCACTTTTTTTTAAGACCAGCGGTTTTGACTATAAAGAATCCGACTAAAAAGATAAAATATATTTTTGAGCAGATAGAAAGAATAGAGTTTGCGTACGTAGATTACCAATTCTAAATAATGAACATTTCATTCCTCATCTTTATAGATCCTTATAACATAGTAATCTAGCGGCTAAATCGCAACGTCTAGTACCTGATTCAGTCCCACAATTTGCTGTATTGACATAAGTTCCGTCTTCCCCAAAATCGCCGCTAGTCCATGCCAAACAGCCCGAGCTACCAACCCACGCAACGCCGTCATCACATGAATTAAGGCAAGTATCTCGTTTTAGAGCTATTGGCATTTCGGGCCAAGTCGTTGAGGTAATAGGAAAATTTATATAGGTACTTCCAGCCATACAAGCAGATGAAGCAACTGCTTGCGCAAAGACAAAACCGGCGCCACATTTTTCCGCACATTTAGCATTTGCTCCAGATATACCGCCTAGATTACCGTTATATGCTGTGCTAGTCTTACAGTATTCGCGATCCTGACTAATTGTAAATGATATACCATATAGTTTTCCTGCATCTAAATCACTACCAACTCCATCGTTTGCGCTTGTCCAAGCAGTTCCCGATATTTTACTAGGATCAATAGAGCCAGCTAAATCTGCGCTGGCCACAGTCCCGTCTACTATTGCCCCACTATCCACGCTTCCATCAGGAAGATATCCTGATGCATCAGATACATATATTTTGCTGGAGCTTGTTGCTGTGGCTGTACCGTATCCATCTAAGTATCTTGCATTCACATCTGCTGCTCCTGTATTAACCCCTGCTGCTTTTAAAAATGGTATTTTCCCTGAAAAAGCAACATAGACCATTAGTATTGTTATCCCTACGCATATGCCTACGATAAAGGTATAGAGAATCTGTTTATTTAAAATCTTCATATATTTTCAATTAAATTAATGATTACTATATTTTACCATTGCGCAGAAGTATATCAAGCATATTTTTGTTAATAATTAATTTTCTTTTAATAATCTTTCAAATGCCTCAAGGTTACCCGTGGCATCATGAACCGGATTATGATCATGAGAAATAATCCTTAATTTTTTCCAGGAAGAAGCATCTTTAAAATTCTTTTTAAGACCAGCGTAGAAATCCCCTATTCTCCTGGCCGAATGGCCAAATGGATTCCTTCCAATTGTCTTCCAAAAACCATCATTTATCCATTGCCAATCAAAAGCTGGATTATCACTAACAAATGTAGGTTTTTGATTGTCTGTAACTTGTAAGATCCACTTTTCGAAGTTCTCAAAAAATTCTTTTTCATCAGTTCCTTTACCTTCTTCGTCTACCAATATCCCATGGAAAGTAGCTCTTGAAGGATAGGCAACAGCACCGAATTCAGTTAATATGCCGGTACTAGGAGATTTACCATCAGCTTTGCAATCAACGAAAATTAAGTTTTTAATATCTGTCTTCAAGTATTTAAACTAGATTTTATTAGTATTAAGTAAAAATGGTATTTTGTTTAATACGACTATTATATTATGTAAATAGGTAGGAATTAATTTTGCACTTGTCCCTCTTTTTTGCTATAATGAGCGTATTACTTCCTAAAAAGCGGAAGTAATTCGCTCAAATGCAATTTTTTGACCTCAAAACACAACTTAATAGTTTTCCCATCTTTACCAAAACAGATATTGGAAAAATAGATCCGGGCTTCCACGATCAGCGGTTAAGCGAATGGCAGAAAAAGGGTTATATCAAGAAAATACGTCAGGGTTTTTATATCTTTTCAGATTCTATAATTGATCAAGAGAGACTATTTGTTATATCAAATAAGATTTACCAGCCATCATATATATCTCTGGAAATGGCCTTATCTATGTATAACTTAATACCAGAAGCAACATATGCAATCACTTCTGTATCATCCAGGAGATCAAATCAATTCAAAACTATCATAGGCACCTTCATGTATAAATATATAAAACCACGCCTGATGTTTGGATACGTCTTAAAGGAAAACACTAATAATAGTTATCTGATTGCCGAGATAGAAAAGGCCATATTAGATTATTTCTATCTTCATCCAGAAATAAGGAACAATAAAGATTTTGATTCTTTAAGAATTAATAAGCAAGAATTAAGCAGGCAATTGGATACAACAAAGCTCAATCAATACCTTACGCTTTTTAAAAATAACAATTTAGCAAATAGAATTAATAATTTATTGGCTTACATTAAAAAATGATTACCCTTACAGAAATAGCAAAATATTACCCAGACAATGAAAAGATTTTTAGAAGAAACATCCTAAAAGAATATTTGCAGTATGTAATTCTAGAAATTATTTTTAATTCTAAAATAGGAGATAAGCTTTCGTTCTTAGGTGGTACTATGCTGCGCATAGTATACAAGAATGCTAGATTTTCGGAAGATCTAGATTTTAATAATTTTAATCTTAAAAAAGAGGAGTTTGAAAAGTTAATAGAAGAAATAAAAAATAAATTAGAATTACGGGGGTATAAGGTAGAGATCAAAAATGTTTTTAAGGGAGCTTACCGAGCTTACATAAAACTTCCTGGTATCCTCTTTGATAATAAAATGTCCCCCATGGCAGAGGAGAAAGTTATTATTCAAATAGATACCGTTCCGCATTTTTTTGATTATAAAAGAGATTTGAAAATTATAAACAAATTTGATATTTTCACTCAAATTTATACTACCCCAATAGATATAGTTTTATCACAAAAAATCTATGCTGCTTTAAATAGAGAACGGACTAAAGGTAGAGATTTTTTTGACATACTCTTTCTCCTTCCTTTAACCAAACCGAATTATGATTATTTGGAAAAGAAACTCAAGGTTAAAGACTGGAAAGAATTAAAAAATACATTATTATCTAAAACTCAGGAATTAGATTTTAATTTCTTAGCCAAAGATGTCGAACCTTTCTTGGTCAATCCTGATGACAGTAAAAGAGTCAAAAACTTCGTAGAGTATATTAAATCTTTAGAATTATAATTTGCTTACTCATTTCTCTAAGTATACTAAAACAGTATACTATCGGAAATGACCCTGTAATACAAAAAGCGCCTTCGCGCTTTTTGTTTGTTGAGATAATCTTTTAGAGTTGTCCCAGAATGATCGAATTATTAGATGACTCGATCAACATCTGTTGATATTGAAGATAGAATTCTCGATCTTCAATTCAGTCAACCATTTTAAAGAATGATTTAGTCTACGACCAGGTTCCCCTAGCCGTGCCTTGTTACGACTTACTCCCTCTCACTGAGCCTAGCTTGATTCCGCCTTGCGGCGGAGCTTGGGCTATTCCCAGCTCGCTTGAGTTGACGGGCGATTGTCCTCTAGAAACATAGAGTTGACGTTCCCACCCGACGTGCGGATTTCCCGCATCGGGCGAGCTCTTGATTTATCAAGAGAAAGTCCTTCTCTGTATAAACAGATACTACGACTTAGCTGACTTCTGATATTAAAAGTTTCGTTAATAATATCAGATCTCCCTGGGTCAATATATATACTGTTCCTAACATCCCATATCAAGCTTTTACATCGAATCTTCCCTAAGCTCACCGCCATTCATAGGTCGATTAGCTTTTGTTTCTCTCGAAACTGATATGGGCTGGTATTTGGTATTGAACCCTTCACCTTTTTCTTCGCAGAAAAAGATTGTTCTAACCTACTCTCTGCACGGGTACGCAGAGGAAGAGATTTTAACTCTTTAGTAAATATACCTGCCAGGCGCATTTTTAGGTGAGTACAAGGACTAAGAACATATTCATCGCGACGTAGCTGATTCGCGATTACTAGCGATTCCAGCTTCACGGGGTCGAGTTTCAGACCCCGATCCGAACTGAGACCGGTTTTGAAGGATTAGCTCCATCTTACGATTTAGCAACCCGCTGTACCGGCCATTGTATCACGTGTGCGGCCCAGGACGTAAGAGCCATGCTGATTTGGCGTCATCCCCACCTTCCTCCAAAAAATATTGGCAGTCCTCTGTGACAAATATAACACAGAGCAAGGGTTGCGCATGTTACCCCATTTAAGGGAGCACCTCAAGGCACATGCTGACGACCATATACCTCCATAATTACTTATGGTATGGACTATACCATCCTCTTGAATCTCAAGAGGCCAGCGTGTAATGGAAACACTTCTTCCATTAAACTCTCCGCTCTTTGTGGAAAGTTAAGTCTCTACGGGGTATAAATAAATTCATACTTCCCACGGTATTACCCATTCATGAAGAATTAGGGTTTCACCGTTATGAGCTGGTTTTTCAATCTGGATTACTCCAGAAAGGGTCGATATGCTTTATGTAAAAAGCATCAACCATGCAGCACCTGTACATATGTCCTTGTGAGAGGCTCTCCATCTCTGAAGAGTTTCATATGTATGTCAAGCCCTGGTAAGGTTCCTCGTTTATCGTCGAATTAAGCCACATGATCCACCGCTTGTGTAGTCCCCCGTCTATTCCTTTGAGTTTTAGCCTTGCGGCCGTACTCCCCAGGCGGGATACTTAACGCGTTAGCTTCGCCACTGAAAGGGTCGACACTTCCAATGACCAGTATCCATCATTTAGGGCGTGGAATACCGAGGTATCTAATCTCGTTTTATGCCCACGCTTTCGTTCCTGAGTGTCAGGAGCGCCCCAGCTGACTGCCTTCGCTTTTGGTGTTCCCCTCGATATCAACGGATTTCACCCCTACACCGAGAGTTCCGTCAGCCTCTAACGCCCTCTAGTCTGGTAGTATCTGTCACCTTCTCGAAGTTAAGCTTCAAGGCTTTGACAACAGACTTGCCAAACCACCTGCGAACGCTTTACGCCCAATTAATTCGGATAATGCTCGGGGCTCACGTCTTACCGCGGCTGCTGGCACATGATTAGCAGCCCCTTATTCGCAGGGTACCTTCTCTGCCATCTAAAAGACGGCAGTTATTCTCCTGCAAAAGAAGTTTACATCCCATAGGACTTCGTCCTTCACGCGGCGTCGCTCGGTCAGGCTTTCGCCCATTGCCGAATATTATCGACTGCTGCCTCCCGTAGGAGTAGGGTCCGTATCTCAATACCCTTGTTGGGGAACATGCTCTCACATCCCCTACCCGTCATAGCCAAGGTGCGCCATTACCACACCTTCTAGCTGATGGGACGCAGGCCTCTCTCGTTGCGCATATTTGCATATGCTTTACATTTTCGCATTCCAGCGAAATGACCATTGGGAATTAGTCCGTCTTTCGACGGATTATACCCATCAACGAGGCAAGTTACCCACGTGTTACTAACCCGTTTGCCACTATCTGTCTTGCGACAGACCGTTCGACTTGCATGCCTTATCCACGCCGCCAGCATTCATCCTGAGCCAGGATCAAACTCTCAAAAAAATCATTATTTACCCTGGCGGGTAAACTCTGATTGTGCCTATTATGCATAGGCAAGGGACAACTCTAAAAAATTACCTCTAATTGGCTCGAATTGCTGTTAAGTTTTCAATGTTCTTTCCAAATCTTTCATTTTCGCACCCTAATTCTATTCTTTTAGCCATGCTATGTCAAGAGCCAGCGGTCAGAATCGAACTGACAACCTACTGTTTACAAAACAGTTGCTCTGCCTTTGAGCTACGCTGGCAGAATTATCATTTTTTCTCGAATTTTTTGGAATGAGAAACTCTTTTCAGCCAAGTATCTACTTTGTTTTCTCCCTTTAAAAGCAATACCTTTGTCTTCATTAATGTCTTTTTAGTCCAATCCCCATTCCTGACTTTTTTCAATAATTCAGCTGGGTTTATTCTTCTCAGACTAGCAGCATTTAAATGAGGGGCGATATGTTCTATCGCTTTATTTACAAAAGCCTCTTCGGGCACAGTATTAATTTCCAACTCTTTCAATTCCCTATTCTTATTCTTGACAAGATAGTATGCACCGATAAGGCCGATAAAAATACCGATTAGAGAAATTAATTGAATAATCATATTTCAATTTTAACGAATCTCTCTACGTAAATGTTTTCTCCTAATTTGGCAATACATGCCTTGATAGCATCTTCTACCTTTTTTGATGGGTCTTTTACCAAGGGTTGTTTTAAAAGACAAATCCCCTCTTTAAACTTAGATAATTTACCTTCAATCATTTTATCCAATATCTCTTTTGGTTTGCCTGTGCTGGCAAATTGCTCTTGATATATAGTTCTTTCTTTATCTAAAACCTCTTTGGGAACATCTTCCTCTTTTACATACAGAGGATTCATGGCAGCAACTTGCATTGCCAGATCATGAGCAAGAGCCCTGAAATCTTCATTTCTAGCAACAAAATCTGTTTCGCACTTTAATTCAATCAATACTCCCATTTTTTTGTTGGTATGGATATATGCATCAACAATCCCCTGCCCTGCGTTTCTTCCAGAAACTTTTCCAGCTAAATCTTCTCCCCATTTTCTTAAAATTTCCTGAGCTTTTTCAATATCTCCATTCGTCTGCTCCAATGCTTTCTTGCATTGAGCTAAAGATACATTTGTTAATTCTCTAAGTTTTTTTATTTGTTCTAAGTCAGCCATTTTATTTAAAATTATTTACAAGCTTCTTTTATCCTATCCACTATGTATTTGACTGCGCTTGGTGCATTATCATTGGCAGGAATCGGATAATCAATAATCGACGGGTCTGAGTCAGTATCAACAATTGCTACAATTGGAATATTCTTTGCCTTTGCCTCCCTGATTGCATTTTTCTCTTTTGAAGTATTGATTATGAATAATGCGTCAGGCAATTTTTCTATATTTTTTATCCCTCCGAATTTCTTATTCAAATCCTCAATCTCTTTATCAAATCCGGCCTGTTCTTTCTTAGTATATTTTTCCAACTCCCCTGCCTGCTTTTTTCTTTCCAATTCTTTTAAATGCTCTACTCTTTTTTTAATTGATTCAAAATTACTGAGAGCGCCTCCAATCCATCTATTGTCTACATATGGCATAGTGCATTCCTTGGCAGCATCTCTTATAATTTCTTGTATCCCCGCAGAAGTTCCCACCAATACTATTATCTTGTTGTCTTTTTTCAAAGAAGAAATGTAATCAATGGCCTCTTTTAATTTAACTGTTGTCTTTTCCAGATCAATTATATTGATATGATCGCTTCCCCTAACCCCAATAATATACTGCTTCATCTTGGGATGACATTTAAAAGCTTTGTGTCCGAAAAACACTCCAGCTTTTTTCATCTCTTCAATATTTACTTCCATTTTTTTATCATTCATATATTTTTTTAGCAAAACAATGCCTTAATGTAAAGATTAAACATTATATACAAAAAGAAGGTTAAAAACAAGAGGCAAACGACAGGGCCAGGTCTCCAAGACACTGGCCAAGATGAGCAGAAGTGTCTAAGACCGAAAGCGTTAAATCGGTAGCGGAGTCAATGATGGGAACTCTTACCTCTGTCCATCTCCATGCATTGAGAACAACCCCTACGAGATTGCCTCTATCATGACTGTCGCACTTCTGCTACAAATTCCTATTCCTACATTACCTTAATGGCTCTTTTTGTCAATCTCTTGCTTTTTTGTTTTTCTTCTGATATATTAAAAACCATTAAGTAAAGATATGGCTAAAAAAGATATTCATCCAAAATACTATCCCAACGCTAAAGTAAAATGCAGTTGCGGGAATGAATTTACTGTTGGCTCTACAAAAGAAAATATTGAAATAGAGGTGTGTTCTGCTTGCCATCCGGTATTTACAGGAAAACAAAAAATTCTAGATGCTATGGGCCAAATTCAGAAATTCAGGAATCGTGTAGAAAAAAGCGCCAAGATTAAAAAATCCAAGGGTTAATGATTAATAGTCCCCTATCAGCTATCTTGCTTAAAGATGGCTTTTAAGGGGACAGGAAACAAAGTTTAAAGCTTTGTTTTTTTTACAAAATGAAAACCGTTCAAGATTTAAAAGAAGATTATAATGAAACTTTATCGCTTTTAGAACAAGCTCAGTTATCTTCTGATTGGAAAACTTTAGGAGAATTAAATAAAAAGAAAGAAATTATTGAAAAAGTTATCAATCTTTTAAATCAATCAGCTCAATTAGAAAATAAGCTTTCTCAAACAGAAGAAATTATCAATTCTAATCTAGAGCAGGAATTAGTAACCTTGGCCAAAGAAGAAAAACTTTCATTATTAGATCAGCAATCTCAACTCCAAAAACAGATTAAAGAAATATTAGAAGAAAAAAAAGAAGAACAAAGCGATTCTGTGATTATAGAGATCAGGGCTGGAACAGGAGGAGAAGAAGCGGCTCTTTTTGCCGCTAATCTATTTAATATGTATTTTAAGTATGCTGAATCAAAGTTATGGCAGACAAGAATTTTAGATAGCAGCAAAACAGAATTGGGGGGGATAAAAGAAATTGTTTTTGAGATAGTCGGGACTGAGGCATATTCTAAAATGAAGTATGAAGGAGGAGTTCATAGGGTTCAAAGGATTCCTGAGACAGAAAAATCAGGAAGAATACACACCTCCACTGCCGCAGTGGCAGTCTTGCCAAGACCAACCAAATCCCAGGTTATAATTAAACCAGATGAGATAATTACGGAGAGCTATCATTCTTCCGGCCCCGGGGGGCAATATGTAAATAAAAGGGAAACAGCGATAAGAATCACCCATATCCCTACTGGATTAGTAGTTACCTGCCAAACAGAAAGAAGCCTAGCAAGCAACAAAGAAAATGCCCTATCTATTCTTGAAGCTAAAATACTTCAGGCTCAAGAAGAATCTCAAAATGCAAAAATGCAAGACGATAGAAGATCCCAGGTAGGAAAAATGGAGAGATCAGAAAAGATAAGAACATATAACTATCCTCAAGATAGAGTTACTGATCATAGAATTAAAAAATCCTGGCATAATCTTGAAGAAATAATGATGGGAAAATTAGATCAGATCATTGATGAGCTAGAAAAAGAAATAAACAAATAAACCTCTGTTTGCGGGTATTTACTTGACTATTCAGATATAAGTAATAATCTATAATTAGTACCTACGGAAAAGGAGATAGCATGACCAATGGAGAAATCCTGCGCGAAGCTACCAGAGGGACGTACCAGGATCTCGCAAAAACCATCGGGAGGTTCATCATCCCAATCGCTGGAATGATGATCGCCGGCCTACTCATCGCCTTGGCTATCGTTCTGTCCAGACGGCTCGCTTGAGCCGTCTTTCTTTATTTCCCATTAAATATTCCTTGATCTATCCATTCCTGCCATTGAGCCGTTTTATTCATAACAGAAGTCCTATAGCTTTTTCCCCCTGCCCTAGTGCAGGAAGTTGTCATACTGCTTGTACCACAAAGATAGGCGGTAACTGCCCCTATTTCTTTTGTTAATTTCTGGGAATCGGCTCCCCAATCCTTGAGATATAAGGCGGCTGCTAAAAATGCATCTTTTACTCTCCAAGGGTTAGCTGGAACAACACCTGTTATTGCTTCAACTCTTGTCTTGTACTTCAAATTAAGCCAAGTTGAAGGCATAAACTGGGCAGGACCCATGGCTCCTCCCGCCTGTATTGCGTTTCCGCTAACAGAACAGGAAACTGGAGTAGTATTAGGATCTAACCCTAATTCTTCGGTAATTTTCTCAAAAGCAGACCAGCTGCTTTTAGGCATAATTTTTTTCCAAGATATATCGGGGTATTTGCAAAATGTTTTTCCAGCGCAATTACACTGTCCAACATTTTTTCCAATAGCAGATTCTACTTCTAATAATCCTAGAATTAAAGCTGGCCTTACTCCTGTCTGAGCGCCTGCATACTTAGCCAAAGCATATGCCTCTTCATAGCTTGGGGCTTCGGTATCCCCTATCTGAGCCAATTCAAAGATTCTTTTTCTTATTTCTTGAGCTTTTTCTTGGGTTTCTTTAAGATATGTTTGATATTTTGCTTCTTCTCCCTTAGTCTCAGTCAAAATATTATTTTTAGTGCTTTTTAATGATTCGTTTTCCTTAGCCTTCAAGGAAGAAATAACTACTTGTTTCTCTAAACTGTCTTTTTCCTCATCTAATGATTCTTTTTCTTTTTCCAATTGGATCTTTAAATTAGTGATGTCTTCATATAATTGCTGGTGCTTGGAGCTTAAAGCATCCAAATCAGTCAATTCATTAAAAAATCCGGAAAGATTTTCCTCGGAAAGCAATATCTCTATTGTAGATATCCGATCATATTGGGCAATTGCCCTTAAAAGCTCTGCCAATTTATTTTTAGTGTCTTCTATCCTCCCTTGGGTTGTAGTAATTGAGGTCTCTGTATCCTTAATCTGAAACTTTAAATCTTTAATCAGAAGATTATTATGCTGGATCTCAGCCTTTAGTTTGCTTATCTTATTATTAATATTAGCTATCTCTGTTTTTAATGTTTTCTGCTGAGCCTGGCTTGTAGCTATCTTTTTGCCATACTCATCGCTTTGGGCCTGAAAATAATCAAGGCATTTTTTCAAAAAATCCTGGCATTGCAATTGTCCTAATTGCTGGCATTTGGTATCAATTGTATTGATATCGCATTCTGTTTCTAAATCTTCGGCCTTAGAAAAATTAAAAACAGCGAAAATAATTATCGTGACTACTAAAAAGACTTTTTTAAATAGTTCTTTACCCATTTTAAAACTATTGCCTTATTCTTTTTTTGGAGCTTCGGCTTCGGACTCTGTTTCTGCCACTTCCTCTTTGTTTTCCCTGATAAGCTCTGGCTCTCCGGCCTCAGGTTCTGCGGATTTCTTAAGCTCTGCCTCTACATCTGTTGGAGGAGCAATAGAAACAATTATATCATTGATATCCTTTAGGATTTCGACTCCTTCTGGAATATTTAAATCTTTTATCTTTATCTCATCGTGGATATTCAATAGTTTGCTTACATCAATAGCTATTTCATGTGGTAAATCCATTGGCAATGCCTTAACCTTAATTTCTGAGAAATTCTTGATTAATGTACCCCCTAATTCCTTTACCGCAGGAGAGATACCTGTGATAGACAAAGGAACGTCTGCCTCAACTTTCTTGGTTAGATCAGGCTGATACAAATCAACATGAATAATTTTACCAGTTATTGGAGATTTCTGTATTTCATGGATAAGAATCGTATGCTTATCCTTTTGACCATCAATTTCAAGATTAATAACAGAGGTTTCTCCTGTTTTAGCTAACATCTTTTCAAAATCTTTCTGATTCAAAGACAAGATTTGATTTTTTGTCTTTGGACCGTACAAAACAGCAGGTAATGAATCTGCTTTTATATCTTCTCTGGTTTTTGCCTGTAATGTTAAAATCTCCTGTTTATTTTTCATATGATTGGCTGGCTGAAGCTGACATTGTGTTAATTATTTCTCTCTGAGTAGGCCTATGGGCCGTAAGAACAACCAATAACAGGATGACAAAAGCCACTATTGTAATGAAATCTAATAATTTAGTCATGGTAGGTTTGATTATAGCAAAAAAGGCAAAATAAATCAAGGGTCTAACGCAAAGAGCATCTTAAAGATGCTCTTTGATAGATTCTTGAAAATTGTTATTTCTTCTTCTTAAAAACAAAGAAAATTGCGCCTACGGCCAATATCGCTAACACGATAAAGATAATTGCTGTAATAGTTGAATCCATTTTTTTAAATTTTTAATGAATTAAAGCGACCTTTCTTGATGAATTATCATACTTATATAATACTACACTATTCCAAAAATGGTCAATCCAGTTATTCACCTTGAACCATCTGGTCTGCTAAAAAATATATATCCCCTGCTCCCATAAAGATAATCACATCACCTTTGAAACTATCCTCAATGTATTTTTTGACATTTTTTAGGGTTGGAAATGAAATTGTCTTTTCTCCTTTTTTATTTAATTCTTCGGAAATCTTTTTGGAAGAAACTTTTTGCTTAAGTAACTTAGTCTCCCTGCCAGCCACTTCATATATGGGGGCTAAAACAAGATTATCAAGATCAAGCTTGGACAAAACTCTGATAAAGTCATTAAAAAGATAATATGTCCTTTGATATTGATGGGGCTGAAATATCAGCCAGATTTTTTTCCCGGCATATTTTTCTTTTATTGCGCTGACAGTCAAATCTATTTCTGTAGGGTGATGACCATAATCAGATATTATGGTTACTTTTCTGTTTTTTAACTTAATTATTCTAGTTTCCATTCTTCTCCAGGCACCAGTATATGAAGCCAGGCCTTTTAGAGTAACAGAATCCTTGATTTTTAAAGCCCTGGCGCAAGATAATACTGCCAAAGCATTAGATATATTATGCTCTCCTGGTATTTTTAATACTTTCTTTATCATTTCACGTTCCTTTTGCTTTAAAGAGTAATAGATAACCTTGCCTATTTTTTCTTGCTTTTTGGCTATTTTCAAAACATTTTCATTATCTTTATTGCAAATAAATATTCCGTCTTTTTTTAGAAAAGAGGTAAATTTAGAAAATGCTTTCAAAATATTAGGAAGATTTTTGTAATAATCTAAATGCTCGGGCTCAATATTGGTTGTAATGATAATCTTTGGACGATAATTTAAAAATGATTCTTTGAATTCATCGGCTTCAACTAAAAGAACTCCCTTGTCTTTACCCATCCTGAAATTAGTATTGCCAAATTCTTTTAATTTCGTCCCTATCACTACAGTCGGATCTAATCCAGCTTGAATTAAAACATTGGCTAGCATTCCAGTAGTGGTACTTTTCCCGTGAGCTCCGCTTACAGCAATGGTAAAATATGATTTATTAAGCTCCCCCAAAGCTTCCGAATAACTTTTTGTCTTTATCCTCAATCTCTTTGCTTCTTTTAACTCAGGGTTGCTGCTTTGTATTGCTGGGGTGAAAATAACTAAAGAAATGTCTTTAGATATGTTTTCTTTTTTCTGCCCAATAGATATTTTAATTCCTTTTCTCTTCAAAAACTCAATTATCTCAGAAAAAGAAATATCTGAGCCAGAAACCTTAAATCCTTTGGCCAGATAATACTGAGCCAAAGAAGATACCCCTATCCCCCCTATTCCGATAAAATGTATCCTATCATTCATTTAACAGTTCAAAGGAATCCAGAATTGTATATTCCGGACCTCCTCTTTTTAATTGACTTTCCATTATCTCTATCGTATTGACCTCAAATCTAATATTTAAAGCTTCATCAATATCAGGGATTTCTTCCATTTTCTGTAACTCCCATTGTCTGATTCTGGCTAAAGTGACATGAAAGAAAAATGATCTATCTTCCTTTTGTTTGTATTGAAAAGATTCAAGATTAAATATTTTCTGTTCTAATTCTTTTTGAAAAGAAAACAAATCATTTTCCCCTTCTCCTTCAACCCAGACCATTCTTGGGACCTTTTTTTGATTTTCATTAAAACAAACTTTTTTTAGATTAACTACAAAAGAATTTTGTTTATCGCAAACTTCTTTTGTAGTTTTAATGGTTTGATTTAATTGATTGTCATCCAGATTTCCCAAGAAAAGCAATGTAATATGCAAATTATCCGGTTTTACCCATTTTGCCGGTATTTCCTGGTACTTATCTCTAAATGTCAAAAGCTTCCTTTTAACATTTTCAGGTAGATTAATAGCTATGAATATTCTGTGAAGCATATATTTAACTTAACACAAATGGATAAAAAGAGAAGACCGAGAACACTCTGTATCTCGGTCGCTCTCAAGAAAAATGAGGCCTACCCTAACTCCCAGCAATTTCTGCAGCGAGCTTCGTATGCTTCAAGCCCGCCTACTTGGATTACCGGACCATCTGCTGGGGCCGGTTTGCCATCGATAATCCGTTGGGTGCGCGTTGCCGGCTCCCCGCACTTTACGCACACCGCCTGTAGCTTAACGACCTCGTCAGCCAAAGCTAGAAGTGTCGGCATCGAACCGAACGGTTTTCCGGCAAAGGTCAGATCTAGTCCGGCAACAATGACCCGCTTTCCAAGAGCTACAAGCACTTGGCAAAGATCGGGCAGCTTGCCGGAGAAAAAATTCCCCTCGTCGAAAGCAATCACGTCCGCTTCAGCAATCGCCTTCTGGCCGACAATCCGTTCAAGCTCTTCTAGTTTTTCCTCGCTGAGCGCAAGTAGATGCGCCTCGAACTTTCTCCCGTAGTGAGTCATGACAGAATTCGTATCGTAGCGAGTGTCGATCGTCGGTTTGAACAGCAGGATTTTTCCGTGTGCGATACGAACGCGCTCCAGTCTCCTGATTAGCTCTTCTGTCTTGCCAGAAAACATGCATCCGGTGATAACCTCTAACTGTCTTTTCTTGGTGGACATTTTGCCTCCTTTCTTGAGTGAATAATGCTGTTTTACTTTTACCAGATATTTGCTTTTTACTCAAGCCAATATGGTGTAGAATATATTAATATGCAGGAAGCATTACTCTGGCAAAAAGAAGAATCCAAAAAGGTTAAGTGCCTTAATTGCTCCCATTATTGTTTAATAAATGAAGGCGATTTTGGCATTTGTAATGTAAAACAGAATGTAAAAGGGAAATTGTATTCTTTAAATCACGGCCTTATCCGAGCTATTGGGATAG
>JAQTNP010000003.1 GCA_028713795.1 Minisyncoccota bacterium | reverse complement strand
CGCTGGTCCTAGTGATATATTATGGACCGATGATAATAGATATATAGCAATTAGAAATGGTTATAGTGAGTTCGATGCATCTGGGGCAGAGGAAATCCTTTTATTAGATACTCAAGAAAATTATCAGATTACTAGCATTTTTACAATAAACCCAATCCTTAACTCTGCAGGAGAGAATACGGGTTATGAAGAAAGAATAGATCAGGCGCCTTATAACATGGATAGCTTCCATTTGTCTATGTTTGAACCAGGATACGTATTCTTTGCTACAGTTGGAGACGGAGATCAGATAACAGATTATAAATACAACATTTCTACTCGACAGATAGAAATATTGAAATTAAAAAAGACAGACGACTGAATAGGGGTTATCTCTAATCTCAAACTATTCCCCAAGGATGCTCTACTGGTCTCATTATCCTTGGTACCAGACTGATATGGTGCACCAACTGGGGCGCGTTCGAGTGACGGAGAAGGGTAACCCATCAGGGCGGATGGGAGGGGTAGGACACTTCTAAAGAGAGGTGTTTTTTGATACCCCCTTGACAAGAGATTATTATGGGTATATATTCATAATAGAAAGGTCGTTTCCTTAGATATAATTAAAATACATAAAAATATGCCAAGATTTGATGGAACTGGCCCTATGGGAGCCGGACCGGCTACTGGCAGAGGCATGGGTCCTTGTGCTGGTAGATTAGGTTTAGGCCGCAGATTCGGCAGATTCTGGGGTTTTGGAGCCGTTACGAATAAAGAAGAGAAAGATCTTTTAGAAAGAGACGTAGAGGTATTAGAAGATGAATTAAAAGCTGCAAAAACTAGATTAGAAGAATTAAAGGGCAAAAAATAGAGAAGGTTGTTGTCCTCGTCATCTATGAAGGTGGCGAGGGGAACCTTCTTAATATATAATATATTATTAACTTGAAATAAATTCAATATGGTTAGGCCAAGATTATGCAGAAAAATAAATTTTGATCCAGAAGTTACATATTTTAAACCTCAGGGGGTTCCTATGCAATTTTTAGAGATAGTTGATTTAACTACTGAGGAAGCAGAAGCTTTAAGATTGAGAAATATTGAAGACTTAGAGCAAATAGAATGCGCGAAAAGAATGAAAACGTCTCAGAGTACTTTTCAAAGAATATTGTCATCGGCCTATAAGAAAATAACAGAAGCTATAATTAAAGGCAAGGCAATTAAAATTAAAAAAATATGAAAAAAATAATAACTATTTTGATAATATCCGTTATAGTTATATTATTTGTTTCTGGCGGTATTTTTATTTGGCAGAGATTAAAAACTCCGGAAAAGATAAACGGCCTTATGATGCTTATCGAATCAGAGAAGATAGACGGAGTTTTGCATTGGGAAGAAGAATTAGATAAAAGGGGACTTTCTGCTTTAATCATGGTCAAGCAGAATATTTTGGAGCAATACCCAGAAGATTTTAAAAGATTAGCGCAAAAGGGTTATGAGATAGCGGGATCTGTAAGCGGGGATCCTGTTTGGGATAAACCATATGAGTATCAATATGAACAGATTAAAAAGGTTCAAGAATTAGTGGAAAATATAACTGAAAAGCCAATGAGAGTATTGAGCAGCAGATATTTTGCATATGACCAGACAACCTTAAGGGTAGCCAACGAATTGGGGATAGAATATGTTTTAGCAAGAGGAACAGCCGGAGAAAAAGCTATAGTTTACGCTCCTAAAGAATATAATGTAAAAATTATTTCTGTTTCCAATAT
This sequence comes from Minisyncoccota bacterium, assembly GCA_028713795.1. Classification (GTDB taxonomy): domain Bacteria; phylum Patescibacteriota; class Minisyncoccia; order Minisyncoccales; family PEYH01; genus JAQTNP01. Next base: position 22,875 of record JAQTNP010000003.1, on the reverse strand, counting down.
CCCTTTTGAAGAAATGGGCACGGGTTCTCTATGCGATTACAGCTTATGGGCCAGAGGGGCCGATGCAAATGATTTCGCAACTGTTTTAAATGGATGCATTGATAAAAAACCAACTAATATGATTCTTGTTTCCCATGCATATTTAGGAGGAACAAGGTTAACTTGGTGGAATGTTTACGAAAAGGCCTTAAATTCAGGGAATGTTTATTGGAAAACATTTAACGATTGGATGGAAACCCTGACACCTCTAGTAATGGATAATAAAGATATACCGGTTAATAGGGAGGTTAAATATGAAATACCTACCCCTAAAGTTCCCTTAGAAGAATTAGAACTAATTCCTGATTTAAATAGCGAAACAATGGAACCAATTTGCTACTAAATAAAAACCGTAAGTAACAAGAAAACACTTCACAAGAAGTGTTTTCTGCTGTTGACATCATTACGCAATATGGTATTTTTTAATTAGCTCGTACCGCAGTTGGGGAATCAATATAGGAGCCATTGGCTCAAGGAGGTGATCAAAAACGCCGAAGAGCGATAATGTGCTTCTGGAGAGAATGACTGGATTCCTGACTTTTGCTAGGAATAATCGCCTTACTCCAAAGGAAACCGTTGAAAGGTTCTCAGAGCTTTATGCTAACGGTGACCTGAAGCGAGCAAAGCGACTAATCGCGAAAGCAAACAGGAGGGAATCTGAAAAGAAGATTCAAAAGGATCCGACGGTAACGTCGGGCAGTAGGGAGGGGCGCGGTGTCAATCCGGGTGGCTCTGACGAGTAGCGGCAACTGGTTACCAACTGCGTTTCACTGCCGCCGCGTTTCTGATAAGAACAGACTCGCGGCGGCATTTCAGTTTAATTATCGCTTTTAATCTATTTTTTTGGTAAAATATGATAATGAATAAAAATTGGTTTATAGCCATAGTTTTTTCCTTAATATTAATTATTGAGATAATTTTAATTACCCAATTTGGATTAAAGACAATAGATTTTAATATTCTTCAGGGCAGTATTTCCAACAATCCGGTAATTAATGTTACTTATCCCAGCGGAGGAGAAGTTCTTTCTATTGGTTCAAGCCAGTATATAAGGTGGAATTCTTCCGGAGTCAATAAGGTGACAATATATTTATGCGCAGAATTACCAGGAATGGTTTGCTCAGAAATTTATGGAATACCCGTCAATGGCATAGATGCCAGACTTGGAGAATATAAATATACAGTTCCCAAAGTAGATGTTTTTTCTAATAATCAGGAGGTTATTATAAAAATATTTGATGCAGAAAGCAATTACAAAATTTATGGGCAAAGTAAGAAATTTACAATATCTGATAAAGCAGCAGAGAATAATATTACGGCCAAAGGAGGCACAACATCTAGTCTAAATAAAGTATCTATAAGTAAAACATTTAGTAAAAGTAGTTCTGTATATAAATTTCAGGCAAAACTAATTTACTCCCTATATGTTTCTGGAAGTAGGACAATTTCTAAAACAGATGGGTACGCCAGAATTATACTTATTGATAAAAATGGCAAACAATACCTAGTATATGAAGCTATCGGGCCATATGATTCCAAAACATCTGATTTTGACAGATCTTGCCAAGAAGCATGCAGTTTAAATGGCATAACTCCTAAAGAATTAAAAGTTGAGGTATCAGGAGCAAGCATAAAGATAAATGATATTTTTATCGCAGAGGACAAAAATTCTGTGCTTACTGCTAAATCGGCCCAACAGTCTTCTTCTGAAAAACTATCTAAAATCCAAGAATATATTAGAAAGAATAATTTAGGATGGACTGCAGGAGAAACTTCTGTTTCTAGAATGTCATATGAGCAGAAAAGAAAATTATTAGGGGTTATTGATGGAAAAGAAATGCCTAATATGCAAGGATTTGAGTATTACAAGGGAGGAGTTTTCGAAATAGGAAATAATAAAACCACATCAAAGTCAGCATCGTCAAACCTCCCCAGTTCTTTTGACTGGAGAAATAGGCATGGAGAGAATTGGTTGACGAGTGTTAAAAATCAAGGACCGATGGGGAGTTGTTGGGCCTTTGGAGCCACTGGAGCCGTAGAAGCTGTGGCTAATTTATATTATAATCAACACTTAGATATTGATTTATCTGAACAGGATCTTGTTTCTTGTTCCTCTGGTGGCCCCCTCGAATATTATAATAATAAAGGAATTGTAATGGAAAAATGCTTTCCCTACCAGGCCGAGCAGCTGCCATGTAATAATAAATGTAAGGGCGTAGAAAAACAAATAGTTATTAAAATTGGTGCTCCCGGAGAATATATAGGTAGTCGCGATGAAGAGAAACTCAAAAAAGAATTAATAACAAAAGGACCATTAAGTGCCGGCATTGGATCATGGAATCATGCCATGGTTTTAGTAGGGTGGGAAACGGAAGCAAAATATAATGCTCCGGTATGGATTTTTAAAAATAGTTGGGGAGAGAACTATGGCGAGAATGGATATGTTAAAATTGTTACATCAGAACGATATGAATACTCAGATCTTGGTGCATCTTCTATTGGTTTACCGATAACCATTAATAACTATCAGCCTCTTCAGATAGAATGCGTTGATGAAGATAAAGATAACTATTGTAATTGGGGCATATCAGAAAAAAAACCATCGACCTGTTCGAAATCTTGTAAATTAGAAAAAGATTGCGATGACTCAAATTCTCAATTAGGACCATTCGATAGGAATTTAAATTGTACAAAAATTGGAGCTACGAACGATACAGAACCTATAATCAAAGATAATACCCCGCCGATTATTACTAATTTTCAGCTTTCTATTCTTTCTCTTGAAAACGCAATCAAAGTAGAAGAAGAGTTTTCCTTTTTGGCTGATGTAACTGATGACATCGGAGCTGTAGCTTGTGAAATGAAAGGACTTCCAGCTAAAGAAATTATGAAACTTATTTGTCAGAAAAATACTTGCTGGGCTAGTTTGAAATATTCATTCACTAAAAAAGGCTCATACTCTACTTATATAGAATGCCAAGACCTTTCCGGCAATACTAGTAAAAGCGGAGAAATAAAAATCAATGTAATCCAGAAATGCCCAGATTGCAGAGACCAATATTTCCCCAAATTTGATTATTGCGAAGATCCGCCAGTATGTTCTAAAGATTGCGGGGCGGATGCTAAATGTGATAGAAAATCAAGATCTGGTTGGATTGATAGCGATGGCAACTGTAATGCCTGTGATCACAATTGTAGTTACAAATTATATTCTGCGAACCTTAGACATTGCAAAGAGGCAAAGTGCACAGAATATGGATGGAGTAATAGTCAATGCTGGAATTATACTTATCACCCTTGTTATACAGATTCGTGTATATCTAAATCTTCTTGCGGGTATATTAAAGGTAAAAAAACAGTATATTGTGCTAATGATGAATATGTCGTTAGTGGTCAATGTATACCAATGCCAGGAAACAAAGTGATTAAGAGTACTCAAGTAGATAATGGTTGGTATTGCGAATTTCGTTGTAAATTCCCTATATGTTTTGTATCCGATGGATGTGCTTTTGTTTCTTGCGCAAAATGGACAGGAACCTTTTGAGTAAAATCTAAAATGGAATCCAAAAAAGCCATATTCTCCATATTTTTTCTAGTAATTGGCGCTTGGTTGTTTGTTTTTGCTTTAAAACAAGCTAATTTGCATCAAATAGCTACTTTTTTAGTTTCAATCTTTTCTTGGAAATTTATTGCATTGCTATCTTTTGGTTTTTTTGCAACAGTGAGCATCTCTGCTTGGAGGGATTACATTATTTTAAAACATCAGAAACAGAAACCTAAAGTAAAAACAATATTATCTGCTGAATTGGTTGGTTTTACTTTTAGCTATCTGACTCCGGTTACATTTGCCGGAGGAGAGCCGTTTAGATACGCCATCTTGAGGGAAAGAAATAATATACCATCAAGTAATGCAATTTCATCGATAATAATAGAGAAGGTGATTTTATTTTTAATGATGGCGATAACATTTCTTGTAGGAATATGTTTTTTCTTAATATATATTCCTCTTCCATATTCTGTTCAGCTTAGCTTGTTATTATTCCTTTTGGTGGGAATGTTCGTTTTTTTATTCTTCTATTACAAGACAAGAAAGATAATCAAGAATAGGGGATTGCTATTATGGATTTTAGATAAATTATTCTTATCTAAGATAAACAAAATTAAAATGCATGGAAAGCAGATAAGGGAAATAGAAGATCAAATTGTTAAATTCTTTTGCAAAAGAACAAAAGCAAGATTTATTGTTTTTTTGATGTCTGCCATAGAGTCAATAATTCTTTTAATCTTTATATGGCTTTGCATATACTTTATCTACGCCCCCATATCAATAGGAAAACTATTCGTAGTTAATAATGCTAATAATTTAAGCTCTTTTTTGCCGCTGCCAGCAGCTCTTGGGGCTTCAGAGATAAGCCAATCATATGTATTTCATCATCTAGGGTTAAATCAAGAGCTAGGAATAACATTTAGTTTACTTTTAAGATCTATTTTCCTTGTATTTTCTGTGATAGGATGTATAATCTTTGTTACCTGCCAGATTCAGGATATAAAAGAAAAAATAGCTAAATTATTAAAAAGACGATGAGTAAAATATTTTCTAAAATTTCCTTTGTTTTAATGATTTTTCTAATCATTATTTCTTTTGTTGCGGGATATAGATCCGGAGAAAATGTAGAAGAAAAGACAGTTTTAAATAATATTCCTGAAGGAATAGATTTTTCAATAGTCAATGATGTTTGGGATCAGTTGGAAGAAAAGTATCTAGGCCAACTGGATCACAAACAAATGGTTTATGGGGCAGCCAAAGGAATAGCAGAGAGCTTAGGAGATCCGTATACTGTTTTTTACGATCCTCAAGAAAGCCAGGTATTCCAGGAAAGCATATCAGGAGCATTTGAAGGACTTGGAATGGAAGTTGGAGTAAGGGATAAGGTATTGACTATTATTGCACCGATAAAAGGATCACCGGCCCAGTCAGCCGGACTATTATCAGGGGATAAGATAATAAAGATAGGAGATGAATTTACCAGCGATATGACAATAGATGAGGCGGTAAGCAAAATGAGAGGAAAGAAGGACACTAAAGTAGTTTTGACTATTTTCAGAGATGGCTGGAAAGATGCTAAGGAATTTGAGATAGCCAGAGCCGTAATCAATATCCCTTCAGTAGATATTGCAATGCTGGATAAAAATATTGCCCACCTAACAATATATCAATTCAATGATAATCTTACCCTTCAATTTATCAATGCCGCCAATGAAATAGTAAATCATGAAGCTAAGAAGATCATTCTTGATTTAAGAAACAATCCAGGAGGACTGCTGGACAAAGCGCAGGAAGTTGCCGGCTGGTTTTTAGATAAAGGAGCATTAGTTTTAATAGAAGAATACTCCGATGGCCTCCAGAAAGAATACAAGGCTAAAGGAAACTCATATTTCAAAGATTATCCAATAATTATTCTGGTAAATAGAGGAACTGCCTCTGGGGCAGAGATATTGGCAGCCAGCTTGAAAGAAAATAATACTAAGGTACAATTAATAGGAGAGAAGACATTTGGCAAAGGATTGGTTCAAGAAGCGCTAGAACTTGAAGGAAATTCATTCCTGAAAGTCACTACGGCTAAATGGTTAACTCCTAATGGCAATGAGATAAATAAAATAGGGATAACCCCGGATATAGAAATACAAATGCCAGAAGATGCCACAAGTTCTGATCCGCAACTAGATAAAGCCATAGAATTGATCAAGACATATTAAAAATATGAAAGTAATTCTTTTACAGGACATCTCTGACTTAGGAAGGAAATATGACCTTAAAGATGTTCCAGACGGATATGGAAGGAATTTTTTGATTCCTAAAAAACTTGCCAAACAAGCAGATAAGGAATCTTTAGCCTGGCTGGAAAAACAAAAATTAGATAAAGAACACAAGGCGGAAGAAGATTTAAAAAAAGTTCAGAAGATAGCTAGTGAATTGGATGGAAGGGAAATAGAATTTTTAATTAAGGTGGGGGATGAAGGCCAGCTGTTTGAAAGCATTAATCAGGTAAAAATTTCCAAGAAACTTAAAGAAAACGGTTTTGAGGTAAGAAAAGATCAGATTCATTTACAGGAACCGATAAAAGAAGTAGGGGAATTCCCAATTAAAATAACCCTAGATCAGGGCTTGGAAATAGAAGTTAGGTTAATCATTACAGGACAGCTAGAACACGAAGCGGAAGAATAATTATTCCACATTAGCTATTTTGACAACTCTTTGCTGATTATTAAAACCAGCTTTTCTTTTTGTAGAATATTTAACTACGCCAGTTTTGATAGCATATAATGTATCATCGCTCCCTCTTTTTACATTTTTTCCCGGCAATACTTTGGTTCCTCTTTGTTTAACGATAACCATGCCTGTTTTCACAGGTTGTCCTCCGCTGGCCTTAATGCCAAGATATTTGGGGCGGGAATCTCTTCCTAAACTAGTTGTTCCTGAAGCTTTTGTCTTTGACATATATGAAAATATTAGCAGAAATCAAAAGAATAGTCAAACAGAATAAAGATGCGATATATTTAGGATTGTTAGTTTTTTTAACAGCCATGTTTGTTTTTTCCTGTGTTTGGATTATTATAAACAAATCAGAAAGAATGCCTTTAGAATTCCAATATTCAAAGGCTCTTAAAAAATAAACGTTTTTCTGCTAGAATAACATATAATTAAAAAAACTATGAAAAAGAACTGGTATATTCTTCTACTTATCTCTGTCGGTTTTGTGATAGGGATTATAATATTCATTTTTGCCAATGACAGGGAAATGAATCCAAACGGCTGGCAGGATATACAAGGAGATTCAATAAATAATATGATAGATGAAATACAAAAATCATTAGATATTAATGTTTTGAAAGAGGGTAGTGGTCAGGAGATAAAAAACGGCGATATGGCCACAGTACACTATACTTGAACTTTAGAAAACGGAACAAAATTTGACTCCAGCTTAGATAGGGGAGAGCCGTTTTCATTCCAATTAGGAGCTGGAAAAGTTATCAGGGGCTGGGATGAGGGAGTTTTAGGAATGAAAGCCGGAGAAAAGAGAAAGCTGATTATTCAGCCCGAATATGGATACGGAGATAGAGCAATAGCATCTATTCCAGCCAATTCAGTTTTAATTTTTGAAGTTGAATTATTAAAAATAAATTAAACAAAAATATGAAAAAAATATTTTTAAAAACTTTAATATTTGTTTCAATAATTTCCTTCATAGCTCCCTTATTCGTATCAGCAGACGGAATGGTAATTTGGCCCGACTATGATAATTGGAGATATAGGGATGAAGAAAGCCAATTAGCATTTATTAATTTTGAAGAAGGAATACAAAAAATGATAATCAGCGTTGGCTTAAAAGAAGATACTGGGAGCGGAGTATGGCTTTTTCCCGTTCCTGCCAATCCGGATAAAGTCGTAATAGATGTAGTAGATCAATTTCCTGAGTGGTATGGCAGCGATATTTTCTCATCAGCAGAGAGCAATCTTAGAGATATAAGATTAGCATTGGGGATTACTCAAGGATATCCGATATTCTTTCCTGAAAGGCATTATTATCAAACCGCCTCCATAAATGCAATTCCCGAATTGGGCGCTGACTCATTAGGCAGTATGGTTAAACAAGATGTTGTTGTACATGAACATCTTGAGAAAGACGGGATCACCACTGAAATTATCACTGCCAAAACAAGCCTTGGATTGTACGATTATTTAAAGAACAAAAGCCTTAATGTAGCCGAAGGATCAATACCGGTATTGGGCAATTATATTGGCAAGGACTTTACTTTTGTTGTTTCCTGGCTGACAGAAAATACTGTCGTCAACGCCACCAGCACTCAAGAATACTATGAATATAATTACCGTTACCCATATTATGAAAAAGCCAATAAGGGAGTATTTGTAGCATTTCCAACTGATCAGGTATATTATCCATTGATGCCGACAAGCGTATATGAAAGCAAAGTTATCCCAACAACTGTTTTTGTAAAAGGTTTTTTTGATCCGGAAATATTTAAGGATATAAAACCGTATACGGAGGTGAATTATTATTCTGACAATTACAGCAACAAGACCCCAGAGATATTTTACAGCAATCAAGATTCTGTTAATCCCTTGAAATATACAAAGATTACCATTAATTCTCCATCAAAGCTGCTTTCGGATGATTTATGGATTAATCAGGGGGCTCCAGCCAGAGTAAATTATGCTTCATTCATCCATTTCCATCCGGTTATTGTGTTTATCATAATATTTATAATTCTTTCTGCCTTAATCGGCCTAATAGCTGGATTAATTTGCTTTAAAGAAGCAAGAAGATTAAATGGTTTCTGGAAATTCATGATATTGGGTTTATTCAACTGTCTAACTTTATTAGGATTGATAATTGCCACTATTTTTGCCAGAACAAAAACGATAAAGACTGAAGACAAAGAATTATTCTATTCTTTAAGGAAAAAAGGATATAGAGTCGGAGGATTGAGAATGTCTGATTGGAGAAAGATTATATTTGTTCCAATATTCTCAGTACTTTTTGTGATATTTTCCTATCTCATTATTTACCTTTTAGGACTTGGACTGTAATATGAAAAAATTCATTACTCCGCTCGCCATTGCTATCCTTTTAGCTGTAATAGTCATTATAATTATCTTTACCCAAAGAGCGATAATTAGAAATGAAGAAGCAAGAACAGAAGTCAATGTATTTTTTGGCAATACTGTAATGAATCCCCAGACAGAAGATTGCAAATTAGTTTATTCTGTAAAAAGAGAAATTAAAAAAACTCCTCAGGTAGCTAAGGCCGCCATTGAAGAATTATTAAAAGGCCCAACGGATGAGGAAAAATCACAAGGATATATTACTGGGATAAACACAGGGGTAGAGATTCAAAAACTATCTATTGAAGATGGGACAATCAAAATTGATTTCAATGATAAGCTCCAAGAGGGGATAGGAGGATCTTGTTTAGTATCAATGATTATGTCTCAGATAGTTACAACCTTGAAGCAATTTCCAACAGTCAAAGATGTTATTGTTTCCATTGACGGAAGGACAGACGATATACTACAGCCATAATTAATATTTAAAAATGACTCAAAGAAACAGAACCCTATTGTACATAGCAGGCATACTGATAATCATGATGTCTTCCACCTTTATATTCCCAAGATATGGGAGGAATACAAACAAGAAGGTTGATACAGAAAATAATCAGCAGGAAATTTCTCAAGAGAAACTTCCTACTGTTGGAGAAGAGATTATTCAAGAAAATCAGAGTCAATACACCATTTACATTGAAAAACCAATCATAATTGATTTAAAAGATTCTCAGAAGCAGGAAGCAGCTAATCTTTTTATTACTCAATCTATAAATAACCTGATAGATGATTTTAAAAAAGATCTTCCAGAAGAAACTACTGAAACAATTCAGAGTTCTTTGGAAGGAGAATACGAAATTATATTCTTTTCGGATTCATTATTTAGTATAAGAATAAATTACAGCCGATATTTATCGGGAGCAATTGATCTAACAATACAAAGCAAAGTATTAAATTATGACATAGAGAATTCAAAAGAATTAACTCTTGAGAATATCTTTAATCAGGAAAGCGATTATTTATCCTTTATAGCTACCACAGCCTCTCAGCAGTTAAATAGCGCATATTCTTCAAGCGATGAAGATATAACAAACTGGATTAAAAGCGCAACAAGTTCCGAAAAGGAAAACTTTTCAGATTTCGTGTTTAATAAACAAGAAATACTAATTCAATTTTCTAGCGATCAAATAGGATCAATGATTGCTGGCGCCGATGAGGTAAAAATCCCAGCATCTGATCTGATGCAATATATGTCTGATTCTTCCCTTAAAACTCTCTGGGAAGAAATATAGTTTTCCAAAAAGAAACCCGCCCGAGCTAAAAGCTAGGACGAGTTTCTATGTCGCCTCGAAGATTCGCAAAGCGAATCCTCAAGAACGACAAGCTTATCATATCAAACCCCAAAATGCTTGTCAAGAGGTTTTTCCACTTTTCCCATTTTTGTAATAATTTTCGATATTATTTGTAGTAATATATGGAAGATGATAATTTGATACAAAAAACAGATGAAGAGCTTACTCTCTTAGTAAAAGGAAAGGAAATAGATATTTTTGGCATTTTAATTTCAAGATATGAGAGCAAAATGATCAGGTATGCCAGGAAATTCATCTCCAACCAGGAAGAGATAGAAGATATAGTCCAGAATATATTTCTGAAAGTATATAGGAATATCCAATTATTTGATTCAGGGAGAAAATTTTCAACGTGGCTATATGCAATAGCCCATAATGAAATCGTAAATTTCCTTAAAAAAAGCAAAAAATGGCCAGTTGCTTTAATAGATCCAGATACTTTCTGGCCGAGTATAGCCGATAACAGCGATTTAACGGAAAATATTTTTAAAGAAGAAGAATCAAAGATATTGAAGGAGAAATTAGATATATTGAAACCCAAGTATAAGGAGATAATAGTATTATTCTATCTTGAAGAGTTAGATTACGCGCAGATATCCGAAATATTAAAAATTCCTATTTCCACAGTCGGGGTGCGCCTAAGGCGAGCAAGGGAAATATTAAAACAAAAATTCAATAACCATGGGAAATAATTCAATAAAGGAAAATATTCTTGCCGATATCAAAAGCGGAAAAGAAAAAATGAGATCCAAATATATCTTTTATTTAATAAGCGTATTTTGGATAATCTCTTCAGTTATTCTTTTAGTGTCATTGATGTTTTTGATAAGCTTTCTGATATTTTCAGGTCAGAAAAGCGAATTAAATCTGCTTTGGCAATTTGGAATATCAGGGTTTATTAATTTAATACTTTCTCTGCCTTGGTTGATAATTTCAGGATGCATTTTAGTCTTCTTATTGCTTCATCAATTATTAAGGGATAAAAGTATTTTGTATAAAAGACCGATTATTTATACCTTGCTCATCCTTCTGTTTTTCATTATAGGAAGTGGCACAATAATGGCTAAAACATCAATGCATGAAAATATAATTAATCTTGCCCAAGAAAAAAATTTTCCAGAAGTTTCCAAAATATATCAAAAATATATCTATAGAAAGGCCAGAGGAATATATGTAGGAAGAATATCACAAGTAGGGGAGGGTGAAATAGTAGTTAGGGATAATAAAGGACACAAAACAACGGTGAATTTGAATAAAGAATCAAAGAATGAATTAAAAAACAATGATACGGTGATAATTTTTGGAAAGAATCAGCGCGGCAAGGTTAGGGCAATAAAAATAAAACAGATTGGAAATAAATTAGATAAAAATGAAAGAAAATAGGGGAGTGATTGTAGTAATAAGTACAAGGTCGTAATAATTAATACCATTAACGATATGAAAAAAATATTAATTTCGCTACTATTATGCGCAGTTATATTGACTGCATTCGGTGGAATTGCCTTTGCTGCTAAGAAAGCAGTTACAAACCCCAGAAATGCCGGATTGGGATTTGAAATAATGTTAAAGGCCAAAGCCGATGTATTGGGAATAAGCGTTAGCGATCTGGAAACGGCCCTTAATAGCGGAAAAAAATTCATTGATGTAGCTACAGAAAATGGATTAACCAAAGAACAGGTTTGCCAGAATATAAAAACCCAATTGCAGACAAAAGTTTCAGCTATGGTAGCTGCAAACATATTGACTCAGGCCCAAGCAGACAGATGGAAGACATGGATGGATGGGAAACAGAGCGGCAATGGTGATTGTCTGTATCAGGGATTTTTCGGAGTAAAAGCAATGGGTAAGGGATTGGGCAGATATTACAATTGGAAATAATCGATTTAATGCTAAAAAAGCCCCCTTAAGGGCTTTTTAGTTGTTACAATTATGCGACGTATAATTGATTAAATTACAAGGGTTGATCAGCTGATCCGCTATGTAATTTTTGATGAATTTCTCTTAATTGGGGTCTAGTTACGTGAGTATATATCTGAGTGGTTACTATATTCCTGTGCCCTAGGAATTCTTGCACAACTCTCAGGTCAGCGCCTTTTACAAGCAAATCAGTGGCAAAGCTGTGCCTCAGAGTATGCGGAGAGGTGTTTATAGGCAAACCAGCCATAATTACATACTTTTTTACTAAACGCTCGATGCTTCGCGTTGTAAGGCGTCCCCCAGACCCTTTGCCCTTATAATTAACAAAAAGGGGCCTCTGGTCAGGATCGCAGCCTTCTAGATACCTTTTAAGCCATTCTAGGGCCCTTTGGGAGATATAAATAGTTCTGGAGTATCCTCCTTTGCCAATTATCCCTATTTCCAGTTCTTTTTCGCGGGCATCCAGTTTAATCTGTTGGCGATCTAGGGCTACCAGTTCTGCAACCCTTAATCCAGTTGAGAATAGAACCTCTAAGATGGCCCTGTCGCGAAGCCCAGTAGTTGTTTTGATATTTGGTCCATCAAATAGCTTATTAAGCTGATCAAGGCTTAAAAACGATACTGTGCGCTCTTTATCCCTTTTAGCTAATTTTATCTTATCAGCAGGCAAGCTTATTATGTCTTTATCAGCAAAATAGGTTAAAAGAGACCTTAAGGCTATAAGATAATAGTTCTGGGTAGTCCTTTTTAAGGGCTGTCCGCCTTGTTTAAGGGTTTGGCGGGCGAGGAACGTCTTATATTTAAAAATATGTTCAGGAGTTAATTGATGGGGAAGTAATAATTTTAAATTATTTTTTTTTAACCATTCGCAAAATTTTTTTAGAAATCTAGAATAATTTTCTTGAGATTTATTTGATAATCCTTTTTCAATGTCCAGCCAGTCTAAAAAGTCAGTTATATGGTTAATTATTGGTTTAATTGATTTATCCATACCAGATATCTATTAAGGTATATTGTGCGATGTAGTCAATTATACTATATACCCGCTTCTCCGCAGCGGTCAATAGATAATTTCTGCTATTCAATAGCTACCTTTTTATTTAAAAATAAAACAATTTTATAATAAATATTTTTTACCCAACTTGATCCTTGTGAATTCCACCAATTTTCTATCTTATCAAACATCTTTTGTAAGAAATTTTTAGAGCTCTCCCCTACTTTGTTGATGTCTATTGAATCTATGCCATATGGCGAAGAAGTTGATCCTGTAATTCCAGCATCGGTAAAAATCGGAACAAAAATTACTCCAAGGATAAGAAATAATAATGACAATCCAAGTATTTTTTTACCTATTATTTGCATATAATCATTATACAAAAATTATCTAGGTTTTGGCAATGATTTCTTTAGCCCTAGCGATTCTTTCAAGGGTTTTCTCTTTCCCAAGTACCTCGGCTATCTCAAAAGGTCCAGCAGATGCATCTTTCCCAGACAAAGCAGCTCTTAAAGGCCACAACAGATAGCCTCTGTTGCCGTCTTTGAATTTCTCTGCCTCTGGTCCAATCAAATCTAACAATACTTGCCTTCTCCAGTTGGTTTCTTCAATTAAAGAAATTTTTTCTTCTAATAAGCTCAAGGCTTTAATTATTGTATCATTGCCTGCATCCTTCCATTTTAATAACCCAGCAGTATAATCCAATTCTTTTTTAAAGAAGAAATCTATTAATTCCGGAATCTCAGATAAAATCTTTAATCTTTCTTGGTATAATAGAACCATTTTCTCTATTTCTAAGCTATCAGTTATCTCTTTTGTCTCAATAATCAAATATTTATGTCCTACCGGCTCTTGCCCAAAAACTGGAGGCAGTTTTTCCGTATCTTTTACTTCCTTTATCAGCCCGGATTTAATTAAATAAGGAATGCATAGTTCTGTTAATTTAGTAATATTTTTCTGGCGTATGTAAAAACCATTAAGCCATAATAATTTTTGGGGATTGAATACGGCAGCTGATTTATGGCAATTCTTTAAAGAAAAATCTTTAATCAATTGATTTATAGAATATATTTCCCTGTCATCTCCGGGATTCCAGCCCAAGAAGGCAATGAAATTAATCATTGCTTCAGGAAGATATCCTTCTTCCCTATATTGATTAACAGAAACTGCTCCATGGCGCTTGCTTAATTTGCTTCTGTCGGGCCCTAATATCAAAGGAATGTGGGCAAATTGAGGAATTGGCAGATCTAATGCTTGGTATAAAAGAATTTGTTTTGGAGTATTGGAAATATGATCCTCCCCTCTTATTACATGGGTTATCTTCATCTCAAAATCATCTATTACAGCAGCTAGATTGTACAAAGGATCATTTAATCCTTTTGCTATCACCATATCTCCCAGTAATTCTGAGTCTGTTTCTACTTTTCCATGCACTAGATCATTAAAGACGATTTTTTCTTTAGGAGTTTTTAAGCGGATAACATAAGATTTTTTCTCTTTTAGATATTCTTCTACTTTAGCCTTGGTTAGATCCCTGCACTTGCCATTGTATATTGGAGGTTTCCCTATACTCATTAAATATTGCTTTTGAGCTTCTAGTTCATCAATTGAACAAAAGCAATAATATGCCTTGCCGTTATCTAAAAGCTTTTGAATGTATTTGGCGTAAATATTTTTTCTTTTTCCCTGGCGATATGGTCCGAATTCACCAATATCTTCTTGTGAATTTAAAAGATTGGGGCCTTCGTCCCAGCTGATTCCCAGCCATTTTAATCCGTCGATTATGTCTTTTACCCACTTTTCTTCTGATCTTGCAGGATCAGTATCCTCTATCCTCAAGATAAATTTTCCTCCGTATTTTTGGCTGAAAAGATAATTAAATAACGCTGACCTTGCGGTTCCAATATGCAAAGTTCCTGTTGGCGATGGCGCTATCCTTGCTCTTGGATTTTCAAATTTTAAATCCAGATCATCCATATAATATATTAAATCAGTTTTTCTTTACAAAGTCAATGATGAGATCGGCTATCCGGTAAGCAGAATTTGGTATTGATATTTCCAATGCCTTTTTGGACATTTCCTTTAAAATATCTGGAGAAGAGAAAAACCTTTTTAATCTTTCAATTAAATAGTTGGGCATCAGATTCTGTTCTTCTACTACTATGCCCGCTCCCCTTTCTTGGACAAAGTAGGCATTTTTCTGCTGGTGATTTTGGGCAGATTCTTTTAATGGAACTAGAATGCTTGGAATTCCGCAGGCCAGAATTTCAAAAATAGTGCCGGCTCCAGCCCTGGTGATAACCAGATTTGATATTTTCAAAGCATGCTTCATCTGTTCTTCGTTAAGAAATCCATATAAATGGTAATATTTTTCCTTTTCAGGATTCTGCTGGAATATTATATTACTCTGCATCTTCATTTCTTCAAAATTTGCATCTCCGCATTGATGAATTATTTCAAAGAAATCTAAAATATTATTCAATGATTCTAGAACCGCATTGTTTATCCTCACTGCCCCCTGAGATCCGCCAAGAACCAAAAGAATGGGCTTCTGCTGAGTTATCTTAAATATCTTAATCCCCTCTTCTTTTTTTCCATCAAGCAATTCTTTTCTTAAGGGATTGCCCAAAAATATTGTTTTTTCTTTTGGAGCCAAATTATTCGTTAATGGAAAACCAGTCATTATAATCTTGGCTGATTTAAATGCTTTACTATTTGCCATGCCTACAGCAGCATCTGATTCATGGACTATCACCGGTATATCTAATATTTTTGCAGCATATACAACTGGCAAAGAACCATAGCCTCCCTTACTGAAGATGACATCGGGCCTGATTTTCATTAAGAACACCCTTGCCTTAAATATTCCTGCGGGGATTTTAAATAATATGTCAGAAATATTTTTAAAAGAAAAATATCTTCTTAATTTTCCAGCAGGGATAATTTTTACAAAAATATTTTCCTTATTTAATGTTTTTACCAAATTATTATCTCCCGGCCCAATAAAAAACATTTCTAATTTTTCTTTTTTCTGGATACAAATTGTTTTTAATTCTCTGGCAACAGCTATTATTGGAAAAATATGTCCGCCAGTTCCGCCTCCAGTAAATACTATTTTCATATGTTTATCTCTTAGATATTTTTAATAATATTCCTAGCGCAGCCAGCTCGCTTAAAAGAGCTGATCCGCCATAACTTAAAAAGGTCAAAGGAATTCCTGTCATAGGCAATATTCCTATCATGGCTCCCATGTTAATTATAGCCTGAAATACGAACCATGTCGTAATTCCTATGGTTATTGATCTATAGAACTCATCATTCTGTTCTTTGGCAATTTTGATTCCTCTCCAGGCAAAAACGATAAAAAGCAAAACAACAGAAAATGTTCCCATGAATCCAGCTTCTTCTCCAAAAATGGCAAATATGGAATCAGTTGTTGGCTCTGGGATAAAGCCAAATCTCTGTTCCCCCAAGCCCAATCCCCTTCCGAATAGCCCCCCTGATCCAACAGAGATTATAGCTTGCTTTATATGATACCCTGTTCCTTGAGGATCAATGTCTGGATTCAAAAATACCATTAATCTATTCATTCTATACTGTTCAAAGAAGATAAGATAAGCGAAAGCAATCAGCGCTAAAGCAATAATAATTGCAGTATGGGAAAATGGCGTATCAGCCGTAAAATATATAAAAGCGCTTATTACAAATATTACAATCAACGTCCCCAGATCTTTTTGAAGAATTAGAATAGTTGAAACTAATAGAAGTATTATTAAAAAAGGGATTAAAACAGTCTTAAATTTTTCCTTAGCGGCTTTAAATTTATGTATCCAAGCAGACAGATATAAAATAAAACCTAATTTTAAGAATTCAGATGGCTGGAAGCTGATACCGAATATCTCTATCCATCTTTTCCCCCCAGAGACCATAGACCCTATTTTTGGCAAAAAAACCGCCAAGGTCAATAATACTGTTGCGGCAAATATTAAAAATGAAAATTTTCTTAAAAATTCAGGATTAATTTTATATAAAACAAACATTGATATTAAACCAAGGCCAAGTCCTAAGACAAGCTGATGTTTAAAAAAATACCAACTGTTTCCTGTAAGCTCTATAGATAATGGTCCAGAGGCGCTGGCCAAGGCTATAAAACCAAGCAAGATCAAAAGGAAAGAAGAAATTATAAGAATAAAATCAGGCTTAGTTTTTCTAATCGTTTTTTCCATTTTTTATCAAATCTTTAATAATTTTTTTAAACCTATTTCCCCTTTCCTCAAAATTCTTAAATAGATT
Organism: Minisyncoccota bacterium; assembly: GCA_028713795.1. GTDB lineage: Bacteria > Patescibacteriota > Minisyncoccia > Minisyncoccales > PEYH01 > JAQTNP01. The sequence goes on along the minus strand of JAQTNP010000003.1, from coordinate 5,654 downwards.
ATAGCTGGCAGAAGCTGGAGATAGAACGCAAGCGCCCCCTTTAGTATTTTTAAAAGACATATGAGCTACTTCTTTCATGTTCTTGGCAAAATATATTTTTGGTTTCCTGCCTTTTGTCTTAGATATTGCCTTGGCTATTCTCTTATGATTTTCAGGAAGAAGTATTATATTCTTTATCTTCTTCTGAATTGTTCTTTCAGCCAGAGATTTAAAATCCTGTCCCCTATCAAGGCCTCCCAGTATCAACGTATTTATATTAGGAATTGAATTTATCATCTGTATTGTTGCTTCAGGAATCGTAGCAATAGAATCATTGTAAAAATCAATCCCATTGTAGTTGGCAAAAAGCTCCATTCTATGTTTCAGTGGCTTAAATGTCTTTATCGCTCCAGCTATCTTTCTATTGGGAATTCTTAATATTTTTGCCACAGCTATTGCTGCCATGACATTTAGAATATTATGCTCTCCTTTTAAAGGAATATCTTCTCTTTTTACTATTTTCTGGTTTGCATAGCGTATCCAATCATCTTTTATTTGTATTTTTGGCCTGCCTTCAAAGCCAAAAGAAACTAAATGTCCCCCGCTTTGTTTCGCTAAATTTTTTAATTGCTGGAAATCGCTATTATATACAAGATAATCATCTTTTGTTTGCCATTTGAATATATTCTGCTTTGCCTGAAAATATTCATTAAAATTATTATAATAATCAAGATGCTCTCTGAATATATTCAAAAATACGGCAATATGAGGACTTACCTGAACTCTGTTTAACTGATGGGACGAAAGCTCTATTACGAACCTTTCCTTTTTGTTTGTTTGGAGATAGGAAAATACAGGCTTGCCGATATTTCCAATTAGCTTTGATTTAAAACTGCTATTTTTTAAAATATGATATATCAAAGAAGAAGTAGTGCTTTTTCCCTTTGTTCCAGTTATTCCTATGCAATTATTTCTTTTTTCTTTTAGAAATATTTCCATTTGAGAAAAAACATTTATGCCGCTATTAAGATACGGGCTCAGTGTTTTTTCAGGAATCCCCGGAGTCTTAAAAATAATTTGCACATTCTTAACTGACTCTAAATAGTTTTTGCCTAAGCATAATATTGCATTTCCGTCTTTTTCTAATAATCTTCTCAACTTGATTGGTAGCTTCCTAAATTCATTTTGGTCAGCCAAATATATTATCTTTTCTGGAAAGTTCTTCCTTAATAATCTGAAAGTTGCCTCCCCTTCTCTGCCAAGACCAAGGATAAGAACAGACTTATTCTCTAAGAATTTTAAATCCATGCTTTTAGATTAGCATAAAATCTCTAATCAAAAAACCCGCTATAGCGGGCTTGTTACTTCTTCTATTGCTTCCGGAATTTCTTCTGGAATCTCTTCTGTCGGAATTTCAATATTCTCAAGCGGTGTTTCCTGAGGAATTTCTTCTGCTGGAGCTTCAATTATTTCTACCGTTGGATTTTCTTCCACTACATCTTCTGGCACTATTGGCTCGGCAGGGAGTGTTTCTATAATTGGTATTTCAGGAATAATGATTGGTTCTGGCGGCAACTCATTTTTTGGAACAATTATCCAGTATTCAAAATTCAGATCCTGCCCTTGGGATTGGGTAATGGATATTTCAAAATAGTTTCCTATTTGCCTATCAGATATCCACCAGATATCTTGTATTTCTTCTATCGGGAGGATAAATATCTTTGTATTCTCCGTGATATATTGGGAAAACACCCTGATAGTTGTTTCTCCGGATTTGAGCATTGTTTTCCCAAGATCCTTTACTAAGAAGTTTGCATCATAACTAATACTCGGCTGCTGAGTAACAATTGGAACTATCGTTTGAGTAGAGTTTACTGTTTGATTCTCAAGAATGTTAATTATTCTTTCAACTCCCTGATCAATAGTATCCAATCTATTGAATATCTCCCCTATCTTATCAGATATCTTTCCCAATTTTTCAGCAAGAGCATCAAATATTTCTGTAAAGAAATTTAACAATGATTGCCAGAAAGTTTGTTTTTCCAGGCTTTGTTCATATTCTTCCTGTATTTTAAGCACTTCCTCCAAGAGCAAACTTATCGTGTTTGGAGAAATAATAACAGCGCTTGTACCCGCCTGAGCAAGCTTTTGTTTTAAGAAGTTGATAAAAGCAGTTTGGGTTAGCTGATCTGTGCCTGATGAGTTATTTTTAAACTCTTCGATTAAAGCATTTACTAATTCCTCCTCAGTCATTATTATCTTTCCGGAGAATAAGAGATTTTTTAAAGTAGTTACTGCAATGCGAGGAGACATTTCTTCATCCCACTGGGGAACATCTTCTGTTCCCCCGATACTTACTCCTAAAAGATACGTATTATTCTCAAAATCAACATAGAAAGGATTGCGCAGCCCTAAACTTACCTGAAAAATTCCATTCTCAACTATTACTTTGTTATCGCCGCTGAACACCTCGCTCCATATATTATCAGTAGAAGAAGCTGTTTCATATAGGGCAAAATTCATATTAAATTCTCCTATTTGCACTTCTTGATTTTCAGAATCCGAAAGTTTTCCGGATAGCAGGATTTGCAACCCTGGATTTGTCTGGGCTTTAGAGAAATTCACAAATACAAAAACAGAGAATATTATTCCAGCAATAAAGAAGGCAACAAATTTTCTATTTGATTGAAAAACCATCGTAGATAACTTTGATCTTCTTACGTTTTTTTATTGCCCTTACAATTATTATACCAATTATGAAAATAATAGGAAGAATAATTAAGAGGATAACTTCCCTATTCTCATCAACATACCACCAATTAATGGTAACAGAAGATAATTCTATATCTTTATTAATTATCTGGTTTTTTACTTCAAACGATTCCATATCTTTTTCTCCGAATCCAATCTTTATCGCTTCAAGCTAATACAGTCCCCTTGGAACAAGAAAACCATAGGCGCCTTCTTTATCCGTAATTTGAGGATTCCTCTGGCCATATCTGCTGGCCTCAAATAATTGCCAATCTTTTAATGAATCATTATATTGGTAAAGAAAAACCTTAACCTTTTCCAGCATATTCTTTTTGTGGACTTGTTCCCATGACCAAAAGCCATTCTTAAACAATATTAAGTGAGGTTCTATGACATCCTGATAAACATGCCCAAACGGGTCCACTAATACTTGGCCCAGCTCTATTATCTCTTTTGTTCCATCTTCTTTAATTACTTCCAGGGTTAGAAGATAGCTTTTTTGTTCTCCTGGAACGTCTATCTTGGCAGTCCAGACATTTTCTATTCTTTTAAGACCATATAAAAGATCCATCCCTACTTTTAAAACTAAATCATCCGTTTTTTTTAAAAAATCATTTTCGGGAATTGTAATATTTATAGGAGAATTTTCGAGATAACGGAAAGTTTTTTGAGAAATAGATAAATCCTCCAGCTTATTACCTATTTCTATTTCCAAGTTCTGTTTCTGCGGCTCAAATTCAAATGTTTTTATTCCTTTATCTGTCGCAATAATTTCTTTTTCTTCTTTTACATAAGGAGGAATAATAATTTCAGCTATTGCCGGAGAAGAATAATTTCTAACATAATCATAGGAAAATACGGAATAATAGTATTTCGTCTGCGGATTTACATTTTTATCAATCGTGCTTTCCGACCTTCCTTCCATAATTATCTGTTCATTGCCAAAAGGATCAGTTATAAAACCGGATTCGCTTTTGAATAATCTAAAACCAGCAACATCCCCATCGCTTGGTTTTTGAAAACCTATTTCTAGATAATTATCTATGTATTTGACAGTAAAATTAGTTGGGGCGGAAGGAGGGTTAGTATCTAAAACAATAGTTTTTTCTATTACCTTGCTAGTTAATCCCTCCCCATTCATAAATTGGAAATATATTGATTTCTTTCCATCGCCCTCGCCAATGCTTTTTGAAGTTTTAGCAACGAATCCCTGCCATCCTTGATCATTTAGATTGCTGCTGTCCCCTATTCTAAAACTTGATATGCCCGAAAGATTTAAAGCAATATCTATTATTAAATATTTTGTAAACTCAGAATTATTATTTAAAAGTATTTTGCTTTCATCAATTTCTAAAAATTGTGGAGCCGATCTTCCGCTGCTTGGCGGTGGGACAAAATTATTAGAAGGAATTGTAAAAGCATAAAAAGCTCCTCCATTGTTATCTGTTGTGCTATTTCCATTAGAATCAGCGCTAGTTAATCTGTAATAATAAGTAGTTCCGCTAGAAAGATCATTTAAAGTGATAGAATGAAAAGTTACCAAAGAAAGACTGCTATTAGTTGATCCTAATGCCTGTGTTTTTCCGTAATCAACAACGGAAGTGCTTAATTCGTTTGTAGTCCAGGTAATAAAAACAGAACTATTGCTTAATATAGTTGAACTTATATTGCTAATTATTGGTCCCGTTGAGTCTATGACCTGAGTTGAGGTGTTTACCGTATCATTTGCACTAACAAAAGAAATTCCCGTAAAAAAGACTAGAAAGGCGAAAATTAGAATTTTTTTTTACTCTTTCTTTCCATTTTTGTTTTTAACAAGCTTCATTAAATGCTTGGTCATTTCTGCTAATTCTTTTGTCTGCTTATTTCTTATATTTATTAGAAGAATTACAAAAACAATAATTACAATTACCAAAAATATTATTATTCCTCCTAGGACGAAATACATTATAGAACCCTTGTCTACTGTTGCCAATAATCCTGTTCCTGGAGAAGCATCAAAGGGCAATTTTTCTTTTGCCACTAATTGATTTTTATCTCCAAAGACAGAAATCTCTGCCCAATAATTTCCAGCATCAGGAATAGTCCATGGAACCGTAGCCAAAACTTTTCCAGAACTGGCTACTTTGACAGATCCATTGAATTTAGAAACCCTGAATGTTGCTAATTGAAGTTTGTAAAATTTATCAAAAATTTCTGCAATGATATAGCTTGGCTGGATATCTACATTACCGGTGTTTTCCAAGATAAGGGATAAAACAAGAGATTCGCCTTGAACTGCTTTCTCGGCCTGCAAGCCAATTAATCTGAATCCCTTCATCTCCTTGTCAGTAACAGTAATGCTTATATCAGCCAATGCCCCCATTGTAATACTGACACTTGCCCCCTCTTTATTATCAGCAGCATCGGCTGATCCAGAGAACCTTATCTTTCCCGTATATGTTCCATTGGGAGTCCCTCCAGGAATAGTTACGATTGATTTAATCGGGAATTGTTTTTCCCCTTCCGGGTATGTAAATTTATTCCCCCTGTCAAACTGAAACCATTCAGCCGTATCTCCAAGCGGTTCAACTGTTACTATTAGATTTCCTACTGGATTAGACCTTGAAATTACAAATACTTTTTCAAAAGAAGATCCCCTTAAGGCATTATCTATCTTTATATATCCAGGGGAAAGTCCAAATCCTGCCTTAGTTATCAAGGGGAAAACAAAAAAAATCACAGATAGAAACAGAATATATTTTATTGATCGATTAGGTAAAAACCTCATACTAAATATTAAATCTATTTTTAAACAAACAGAATTTATTGAGCTTCAAAATAGTTGGTTCCCTGGCAGGATCCAGACACTCCGCTTGCCGGGGTTGTTAACAGCCAATAAACGGCCTCTGAGGGAGTTTCGGTTCCATCAGACCCCTGAACTA
>JAQTNP010000002.1:15844-26389 GCA_028713795.1 Minisyncoccota bacterium | reverse complement strand
TTCCTGAATCAATTTGGGAAGCTTTTGTTTAATTCCTGCCTCTATTTCTCCCTTATCTTCCCTTAATTCCGGACTTATCCAGCCTAGTCCCAATGTTTTGTATATTTTTTCTTCTTTTCCTGCTTCAATCATCTTGGATCCTTTAAATAGCCCGTATTCGTTCAATTTCATCCCCTTATCTATCGCAATCTTTCTCAAGGCAATATTATGTTCTTTAGATCCGGTAAAATATTGCAAAGCGGCCCCAAAAGACCTTTCGGGAACTATTCTTAAGTCAGCATCAATTCCATTTTTAAACCTGACTGATGCCTTTGTAGTTCCCTTAGCCCAGATTCTGGCAACTCCAGCAAGATTTACAAAAGCATCCATTATCTTTTCATGATTGCTTCCAATAGCCAAGAAATCTATATCTCCTATGGTTTCTTTCCCTCTCCTCAAAGAACCAGCTATTTCTATCTTCTTTACTAATTTTGATTTAGCAAGGTTCTGTCTTACATTTTCTGCTATGGCAATAGCGTCAGAAAAAAGAAATCTTCCTTTATTTCTTTTTAAAAACTCTATTCCTTGTAATATATTTACTTCTGTTTTTGGGCCAAATCCGAAAAGCTTGGCTATTTCATGATTTTTTGCGGCTCTTTCTAAATCCCTAACATTCTTTATCCCCAATTTCTCATATAGAATCTTTATCTTCCTCGGTCCCATTCCCTCAATTGAATCCAAGACGCCAATATCTATCGGCATTTTCTTTTTAAGGTATTGGTAAACGGATATTTTTCCTGTCTTAATATATTCCTCCATTCTAAAAGCAATCCCCTTTCCAATTCCAGGCATTTCCTCAAATCCCTTAATTCCTTTTTTCTGATATATCTTTTCGATATCCTCTTCAAGGTTCTCTAGAATAATAGCGGCTTTTTCGTATGCGGCCGGCTTAAAAGGAACACCGTCCATTTCTAAAAAGAAGGCGATTTCATAGAAAATGTTAGCCAGATACTGATTATTCATATTATTTAGTATAGTATCAAACTCAAAGGGGGCCAATGGCCCCCCTTTGATTATACTCCGTAGGTTATCCGCTTAATCTTAAACATCTGCGTTGTTCTAGATCTAATCTGTACTTGATCTCCTGGCCTATGTCCCATCAAAGCCTTACCTATCGGCGATTCATTGCTGATTTTTTTTAAATCAGGATTTGCTTCCAAGGATCCGACTATTGTCAATTCTTCTTTTTGCCCATCATGTTCAATTTCTACCCTACAACCCACTCTTACAATCCGGCAATGATTCCTGGGGTTGTAATCTATCACCTCGCAATTGTTTAAAACAGTTTCCAGGTCTTTGACTCTGGACCTTAATTGACCCAAGCTTTCCTGAAAAGAAATATACTCTTCATCAGGCTCGCTGGATACACTAGATGGCATTTCTTCTCTAATCTTTTCTTCAAGTTTTCTCTTTAATTCCTCTAATTCTTGCCTGAATTTTTCATGCCCTTCTTTTGTTAGAAATACTTTGCCTTGCTCCATAATTCATTAGTTTACGCCCTTAAAATATGGTGTCAAGGTTTAATCTGCGCTTTTCAGAAGGACATTTGTGATTTCAGGAAAGGCATTAAAACGAACGGGTAAAAACGTTGTCCCAACCCCTCTATTTATATACAAATACTTTCCATTTTCCTTAAATAGTCCGCTTTTATGCGTCCTGTTTCCCTTTTTTAAAAACAGAAGGTTGGTGATAAAAGGTATATTAATCTGCCCGCCATGAGTATGACCGCATAGAATTAAACTATTTTCTAAAGAAATCTCATCTGATATTTCTGGAGAATGGGCTAAGATAATAGTAGGAAGATTTAAATCAATGCCCTCAGAAGCTTTTTTGAAATCATCTAAATTGAGGTGGGGATCATCCACTCCAACAAGATTAATTCCTTCTTTCAAAAGGACTGACTGGTTATGCAGAAAACGTATTGCTGATTCATTTAGCATCTTTTCGACCAATGGAAACTTCTTGCTAAGATATTCATGATTTCCAAAAACTCCAAACATTTCCATCCCCTGAATAGCTGATAATTTTAAGAGAAATTCATTCAGCTCGTCTAGCTTCTCTATATCCCAGTTTACTATGTCTCCGGTAATGAAAAGGTAATCTGGCTTTAATCTGATTAATTCTTCGGAAACCTTTCTTGGTATGGTTGTAAATCCCTCAAAATGAATATCTGATATCTGCACTATCTTTAATTTAGTCGCTTCTGGAGAAAGATTTTTAAATGGAATTTCTATGGATTCTTTCTGGATTAAATACGGCTCTATCAATATCCAAGAAAAAAACAACAACAGTATGATTGATATTAAAGATATTATTAAATATTTTTTCATTTTTTAAAAAAGTTAGAGATTTCCAAAAATAATCCGATAATTAAAACAATTAAAGGAATATAATGCCAAGGCATTACTTTTTTGGAAAGTTTCTCTGAAACTTTTTTAAAGAGAAAAAAGGAGAGGACTCCTTCTATGCCGATAGTAACGGCTCCGGTCATCCCTATAATATTAATATAGTTTTTTAATCCGGCAACATATAATAGGAACGGGACAATGCAAGCAGCTGCCCAAGAAATATGTATTGGCCATTTGTAATCATAATGAAAACTCTTTTTAACAGTTAAACCTAGAAGAACAAAGGAGCTAAAGCAAGTGATAGCCCCCAAAAGATAGCCGATCCGAACTATTCCTCCTCCCAAACCACTAGTTAGACAAGAAAATGTATCATTAGTCGTATTTTTTCCACAAAAACCTACAACTGATCCGGAAAACACTAAATAAACCAGAGCGGCCCAGCTTAGCCCAATAACTATAATCCGATTTAATAGTTTCTTCTTTTTGCCGAGAAGATCTTCCATCTCTGGAATAATGGAAGAACCCCACAAGGCAAATAAAACTATTCCATAGGGCAGGAATAATGACTTTGTATTCACCACGGCAAGATTAGTAACATCAACTAGAGGCATTAATCTTGCGACAAAAGTAATTACTATTATTGCAAATATGATAACAACAAAAAATTCTACAATTGATATTCCCTTTATGCCTGTATATATCAATATTGAGGCGAGAACAAAATATATAAAAGTGTATAGGAGTATATTGCCTCCGAGATAAGGAGACAGAAGATTATAGAAAAACTGTCCTCCAACAATAAGATAGGCTAATTGGGCGCCATACATTCCAATACACATTGCAACCATTGAAAATTTAGCAGTTTTTGGGCCAATATATTTTTTAACATATCCTGGAAAACGTTTCTTACCCGGCGTAGCAAGGCATACCTTGGCATACATTAGATGTGATATAATAGCTACTCCAAGGATGACTAAAACATATATTGAAAATAATATAAATCCTGATTTTGAGGCTACGAAAGGCAAACCAAAAATTCCTACTCCAATAATAGTAGCAATCAGAATTGCCAATGCTTTTAAGAACGGTGTCATTTAAGAATTTAATCTAAATATTTAGCTTCGATATTCCTTAGCACTCTCAAAACTATAAAGCAAGTTAGCGTTGCAAAAAGGGCTATTGAGTATAGCTTAAAACCTACAGCCACTCCTATTGCCGAAGCTGTCCAAGCGCTTACTGCAGTAGTTAATCCTTCTACATGCCCTTTTTTGGTTAGTATCAGCCCGCTTCCCAAAAATCCTATCCCTATTGCCACAGCGTTTATTGGTTGAAATGACATTCCTGGGAACAAATCAATACTATAAACGCAGATCATAGTGAATAAAGCAGATCCTATACAGATAAGAGTATAGGTCCTAAAGCCCGCATCTTTCTTCCATCTTTCCCTTTCCAGTCCTATTACTGCTCCCAAAAGAGCAGCTAATATGATTTGCAAAATAGCTTCTATGTGAAGATATTCTAGTATTATATGCATTTTGTATTCTTAAATTTTAAAAACCCTGTAGCCAGGCCTGACTTTTTTGCCGATTTTTAATCCAATCTCGTCTTTTGCTTTGGCCTTTTTAATACTTCTGTGCTCTATCTGCATTGACTTAACTTCCTGCTTGAAGTCAATATCTCCTCCAACTATTTGTATCTTATTCTTAACAGCCAGCCCAGAGGTAAGCTTGATGACAGCTACCCCTATATGGTCAAAGTAATGAACTACTCTTCCTATCGGTTTTCCTTCAGATTCTTTTATCTTTACCGGTTTTGCAATTTTCTTTTTGCGAATAGGCTTTCTGATTTTCTTTCTAATAATTACTCTTTTTGCAATCTTTTTCTTGGCAACTTTCTTTTTTGCCGGCTTTTTGGCTACTTTTTGGGTTTTTTTCTTCTTTTTAATAACCATAGAAGATGATAAAAATGATTTAAGACCTTTAAATCATTCTATCACAAAAAACAACGCTATTTTACTATTAGTTGTCCACAAGCAGCTTTTATGTTTTGACCGAACCTGTATCTCTCGGTAAATTGTATTTTATTTTCAATCAAGACATCTTTGAAAATCTTTTTGTTTTTTTCAGAAGATGGCTTAAATTTAGTCCCTGTAGGATTATATTCTATCAAATTTAAAAAATATAATGGTTTTTTCATTAAATTTGCCAATTCCTGAGCGCATTCTTTATCATCATTTACTCCGTCTATCAAAAGATACTCAAACATTACTTTCCTCTTTGTGTTTTGGATGTATAGATCGATGGATTCAAATAGTTTTTCTAACCCAACATTGGTCGGCATCAAGTATGTTCTTAATTTATCATTGGGAGCGTGCAGAGATATGGCCAAATTAACCTGCATGTTTTCTCTACTGAATCTTTCTATCATCTCTGGTATTCCTATTGTGGAAACAGAGATATGCCGTATTCCAATATTAAATCCTTCTTTATCGTTTATCATTCTCATCGCCTTAATGACCTCATCATAGTTTAAAAATGGTTCTCCCATCCCCATAAATACAATATTATCTACATCTTTTCCCATTCTGGCAAAAAATATTATCTGGTTGATAATTTCAGAAAAAGAAAGGTTTCTTTTAAATCCCATTCTGCCCGTAGCGCAGAATAGGCATCCCATAGGACAACCAACCTGCGAGGATACGCAAACAGTATTTCTTCCCCTAGTATTAGCCATTAATACTGTTTCTATGGCTAAATTATCGTTAAGAATGATTTTTGCTTTTATTGTGTCTTTGTCTTCTAAAACTTCTCCTGTTTTAATGTCTAGCGGGCATTCTTTATTTAATCTTTCTCTTAATTCAATGGGAAAAACTGTGGCCTCATCCCAATCAGAGATTAAATCCTTAAAAAGGGCCTTATATGCCTGTTTTAATCTGTATGGCTTTTGGTCAGACAATGCTTTTTGTAGCTTTTCCAAATTAATCATATTATTGTGTGCTCGGCTGGAGTCGAACCAGCACTTCCTGGCTCCGGAGGCCAGTGTTTTGTCCATTAAACTACGAGCACTTCTGACAAACTATTAATATATTGCTTCCCTTTAGAGATCTATCTATTGTTTTCAATTCAAGGATCTTAAATCTTTGTTTTAATATTAATCTTTTTAATTCTCTTTGAGAAAAAATGTGAACATACCTTTCGGCTAAAATGTTTCCTTTTGAATCTTTCCATGGATAGAAAATATCTTTAAAATCCAGCTTTGACTTAAAAAATATTTTCTTAAAAGAATATTTCCAAGGTAATTTTTTTGTCTTTTTGTTTCCTTTCAAATTCCAAACGGTTAATATCAAAATTCCTCCGGGCTTCAATATTCTTTTAGTCTCTTGGATAAACTGTTTTCTGAATGCCTTGGATGGCATGTGGTGAAAAACAGACAAGCAAAATACTTTATCAAACTCATCATTTTTGAAAGGAAACCTCAGGGAGTTATCTAGGATAACAAATTCTTTATCAGGATATTTATCTTTTGCGATTCTAATTAATTCTTCGGAAACATCTGCTCCTAAATATCCATCGTCGATTAATTCAGCCAATCTTCCATTTCCGCATCCTAAGTCTAAAACTTTTTCATTTTTTTTAATAAATTTCTGCATATATTTAAAATCTTTAGGGATATATCCTCTTTTAGAATCAAATGAGTCCGCTATTCTATTGTAATCTTCCTTGTTTTTGTTTAATAAAGAAGTGGCGTATGATAAATTCATGGAATTAGAAAAAGAAAAACAAATTATTCTAGATTTTTTAAAGTTAAAAAAGAAATCTCGTTTAATATTAGATGGTTTAAAGAGAAAATCAACTAAGGGAACAAAAGATTTAATTCCCTCAAATAATATACTACTTAAAGCCTATCACGAACTTCTCTGTTCTGGAAGGATTAAAAAATCCCAAGAAATAGAAGGGATTTTAAGAGTTAAAGAAATCAGATCACTATCTGGAATAGTGGTTGTTTCTGTCTTAACTAAACCTTATCCTTGTCCTGGTAAATGTATTTTCTGCCCTACCCAAAAAAATGTTCCCAAGAGCTATATCAAGGAAGAACCGGCCGTAAGCAGGGCTATTTCTCTTAACTACCATCCGTACAAACAAGTCCAATCAAGAATTGATGTTTTGGAGCAAAACGGCCACCCTACAGACAAGATAGAGTTAAGGATAATCGGAGCTACTTGGTCATATTATCCTAAAAATTACCAATCTTGGTTTATTAAACAATGCTTTAAGGCGGCAAATGATCATGGAGGTAGAAAATCAAAAGTTAAAACGCTAGAAAGATTGCAAAAAGAAAACGAAAAGGCGAAACATAGAATAATAGGGATAATGATAGAGACCAGGCCTGATTACATTGATTCAGAAGAGATAAAAAGATTAAGAAATTATGGCATTACTATGATAGAACTTGGAATTCAAAGCATATATAATGATGTTTTGAGTAAGAATAAAAGAGGGCATAAGGTAAGAGATGCAATTAAGGCTACTAAACTATTAAAAGATGCTGGATTTAAAATCTGTTATCAGATGATGCCAAATCTCTTAGGATCTTCTCCGAAAAAAGATATAGAAATGTTTAAGGAAATATTTTCTAATGCAGATTTCCAGCCAGATTATCTTAAAATATATCCCTGCGCTCTCTTAAAAGAAGCTTATCTCTTCAGATACTATCAAAGAAAAGAATATGAGCCATATACTCTAAAACAGCTTCTTAATGTTTTAAAGGAAATTAAAAAAAATATTCCATATTACTGTCGCATACAAAGGATAATAAGGGATATTCCTTCTAGCTATATATTAAAAGGGGGAGCTAAGATATCCAGTATCAGGCAAAATCTGCTCAAAATACAACAGCAAGAAGGATGGAGATGCAGATGTATAAGATGCAGAGAGATCAGGTCTCAATCAATCAGAGAAAAACCAAGATTATTTAAAGAAACTTATCCTGCCTCTGATGGGAAAGAAATATTTTTAAGCTTTGAAAATAAAGACAGGACAAAGCTTTTCAGTCTTTTAAGATTAAGGATAAGCTCTAACAATAAAGCCATTATCAGAGAAGTCCATACCTATGGCCAGCTCACGGCTATAGGAGATAAAGGAATATCGGCTCAGCATAAAGGACTGGGCAAAAAGTTAATTTCCCTTGCAGAAGAGATAGTAAAAAAAGATTTTAATTTAAAAAATGTCTCCGTTATTTCCGGAGTAGGCGTCAGGGATTATTACAGAAAACAGGGATATTCTCTTAAAAACACATATATGGTTAAAAGATTATAGCAATGACGCATCCTATTAAAGAAATAAAGGATATCGCAGGTAAAGCAGGAATGGCCTGCTTTTCTTTTTGAGAATAGAATAGCCAAAAGCTGAAGGCCATTCCCAATAATGCGAATATGGCAACAATTATGCTTTTTGACACCCCCAATGGGATAAATGAAGTAGCCAGCATTAAAGGAATTGCCAAATCCCCTCCTCCCAAAATCACAAATCTTTTTCTCGTTTGGCTGTTCGGAGTTGCTTCTTTAAATTCCTTCATGCTTGAAGGGATCACTAATCCAATTATCGTCTGGCTTTCAATCATCGCTTCTGCCATTTTAACCATATGTCTTGTCTTATAAACAGCAATAAAGTCATATATGGCTAATACTGCTAATAGGGCAGCAACTAATTCCGGACTTTTCAGCTCCAGCCCAATCATTCCCCCTGTCCCCGCCAATCCCAAAATCATTAAAAGATTGTGGTTCCATATAGTAGGTTTTTTGTGCCATTTGTAGAATAAGATAATAGCCAAGATAATGGTCAGTATGTTCCCCCATAATGGGTGTATGTGTATTGAGGTAAAAATAACCGGCATTACTGTAAGAGTTCCATAAATATTAGCCGAAAAGAATATTATCTTATAGAAATTCTTTCTTAAGTTTTTCTTTTTTTTCAGAAGAAAATTTATTGCTATAACTAATATAGTGCCAATAGCAAATAATGACAGAAATCCCAGGAACGATGTTTCTGGTATAACCTCTTCGTTTCCTTTGGAAAATACATGAAACTTGTAAGCAGAGAGGATTCCTAAAATAAAAATAGGGGCAGAAAAAAATATCTCCCAAAAAAGAAACGATATTTTTTTACTATCTGATCTTTGTTCCATAGATTAATTTCTAGAAAATCTAGTTAATCCAGAACATGGGATTATATCTATTCCCTTTTTTTCCAAGCAATCTAAAAATAGATTGATGCCCAATGAATCCGAAGACATGTGCCCGGCTATAATTACGTTTATTAAGGCGTTTTCTGCTTCCTGTTTGCTTTCTTCAGAAATATGCATTCCTACTACTGTTCCTATCCCAACCTGGGCCATCTTTTCATATATCTTAGAAGAACCCTCTGTTCCTCCGGTAATTTCAGATAGTACTATTTTTCCGCACTTGTTTTCCGGATTCCCAACAAAAATCTTGGGACCTGCCCCACTTCTAGCAGCCTCTTTATATTCAGGAAAATCTCTAAGTAAATCTATTAAATCAGCAATCCTTTCTGGATTGGAGGCATTAATTTCTTTATTCAAGAAATCTGCTGCTAGATTGTCAAGCGGCGTATGGGCGCAAATCAGGTTTAGATTTAATATTTTGGCCGCATCTACGGTCCTAGAGTAATTTACCTTATTTAATCCTCTAGCTACTTCTGATATTCTTGTTTTTGTTAGTTTTTCGGCAATATTAATCGGAATGCCGTATTGATGGAGTATGTCGCACTGCATATCCATTACTTCATATAGGTTGACTAAAGCCATTCCCAAGGGATGATGGGAAATAACCAAATCAATGTTTCCCATCTGTTGAGCCATAACCAATTCGCATGGTTCAATGTCTATCCCTACCAAAATTCTTTTTATATCTCTGTCATCGCTAATATTTAAAACCCTACTGTCAGAATATGGATTGGTCAAAGATTCCTTATCAAAAATTTCTTTATCCTTTTCTTTTAATTCATCAAATTTCTTCTGCTTAAAGGCAAGATCCTTTTTAATCTCTTCTTTTCCTCTTAAGTCTGCTTCTATGCCCATTTTGATAGCTAAATCAAATATTTCCTTTGTTTTCATGTATTTTATTTAATTCTTGCCTGACTATTTCCCTGTCATCCCAGGGAATTTTCTGGCCGTTAGCCAGGCACATTAAAGGCTCGCTTCCCTTACCTGTAATCAGAACTATATCCTCATTTTGAGCTATTTGCAAGGCTCTTTTGATAGCTTCTTTTCTGTCTAAAATTCTCTCGGCTTTTTTTCTTATAATTCCTTTTCCTATCTGATCCAGAATTAATTCTGGATTTTCATCATACGGATCTTCATTAGTTAAAATTATCTTGTCGCAATTCTGATCAGATATCTTTCCCATTTCAGGCCTTTTCCATTTATCTCTCCCACCTCCGCAAGATCCCAAGACGCATATAATATCTCCCTTTTTCAACGGCTTAATTGCTTTGTGAATAGCCTCTAGGGCATCTGGAGTATGGGCAAAATCAACAAATACTAATGGTTTCTTGGAAACAACTTCCATTCTTCCAGACACTCCGTGAATATCTTCTAAAGATTTAATTATTAAATCCAAACTAATCTTTTGAGATAAACATATGGATATTGCGGCTAAGCTATTTAAAATGTTGAACTCCCCGAGAAAATTAATCGTAATTTCTTTGTTGTTTAAAGAAAATTTAGTTTGAGGATATGCGGTATTTATATTTGAAGCAATCAATTTCCGATCAACCTCTATAGAAGAATCTTTTAATCCGTATCCCCATTTCTCATCTGATTTAAAATTTAAAAAGTATTTCGCATTTTCATCATCAAGATTAACTATTGATATCTTTCTGATATTCTTTTTTCTTTTATCCCTAGAAAGAGCTTCGAATAGTTTTCCCTTGGCCAGCATATATTTCTCAAAGGAACCATGAGCCTCTATATGCTCTGGTTTTAAATTAGTAATTACAGCCACATCATAATCAATAAATTTATGCCTGTATTGCTTTATTCCTTCAGAGGTAGTTTCTAATACTACATATTTACAGTCCTCTTTAAATGCCTGATGCAGAAACTTTTGGATGGCAAAACGACCAGGCATTGTCATCTTTAA
>JAQTNP010000002.1:0-15834 GCA_028713795.1 Minisyncoccota bacterium | reverse complement strand
TGAAACCGAAGAGATGAAATTGATGCAGTCTTGTATCCCGCAGCAATCAGCATTTTTGAGACCATGTCAACAGTAGTTGATTTTCCATTAGTCCCCGTAATTCCAATTATTATCATTTTCCCTGAGGGGAAAAAATAGAATAGGGCAGAAAAAAATGCCCAGCAATAATGATAGGTTTTTAGAACAAATTCGGGGGTTATCTTTTTAATAATTCTTTTTATCATTTTGCCAACATTTTTAATGCCTGTTTTATTCTTTCTTCCGTATCTATATTTTTGTCTATTTTGTCTAATATTTGCCTAGCAACAGAAACAGGAAAGCCAAGATTGTTTAAGGCGCTTACTGCCTCATCTTCGTCTGGGGCCACATCTATCTTTTTAATCTCTCCGCTTATCTCTAAAATGATCTTTTGAATCTTTTTAGTCCCAATACCTTTGATGTTCTTAAAGTAATTGTAATCCTGCGATTCTACGGCTTTCTTTAGCTTTTCAAATGTTCCCAATGGAGCAATTAGCATTGCCGCCTTTGGCCCAATTCCAGATATTCTTTCTAACATCTCAAATACTTTTAATTGCTCCTTGTCCAAAAATCCATATAATTCAGGGTTTTCGTTGCGCATAAAGAACCTGCAGAAAAGTTTTACTTTGTCTCCTAATTTTATCTGATTTAAATCATTTAATGATAGGAAAACCTTAAAACCAATCCCCTGATTCTCTACTGTTGCCCAAGCATCTGTTTTTTCTAAAATATTGCCGGAAATGTAGCTTATCATGTTTTTTTATCATTCTAATCTCAAAATGGAGTTTATTCAACAATTCAAGGCTTGCAAAGAATCTTTATCTGTGTTAAATTCAAACATTCATAAAAAATAATATGGCAATAACTAATGCAGCAAAAAAGGCCTTGCGCCAGAATGAAAGAAGAAAAAAGGGCAATTCCAAATACAAAAATGCTCTTAAGTCTGTCGATAAAGAAATGAAGAAGCTTATCATTGCTGGAAAAACGCAAGAGGCTAAAAAGCTTTGCCCGAAATTATATAAAGCAGCTGACAAGGCCGCTAAGGCAGGAGTAATAAAAAAGAATAGGGCTGCAAGAATCAAATCTCGCAGAACTAAGCTTTCAAATATCAAGAAGTAGCATTTCTATTGCTTCTTCCTGATCCAGCTTGCCTGATTTTACAGAGATATCCATCTGGAATATCTTTTTATATATTCTTTCTAGTTGCTTTAGACTAAAATTCTTAATTAGCCAGAGGCTTTTTTGTATTACAAAAGGATTTATTCCTTTTAATTCCTTCTTTAATTGAAATTGATTGAGTTCTGGATTATTCTCTGAAAAATTTTTTATGACAAGCATATTTCTAAACTGAAAAGCAATCATAGAAAAAATATATGGAGCAGAATCTCCTTTTTCTAAATGATTATGGATTAGCCTCAGTGCTCCTTTCTTGTCTTTCCGGGCAATAGCATCAATTGTTTTGAATATATCGCTTTCTATTTCTGGCTTAACCAAATTATTTACGTCTTCCTTGGTGATAAGCTTATCTTTTGCCTTGAAAGCCATTAGTTTTTCTATTTCGCACTTCAACCTCCATAAATCTCCATTAAGAGAATTATTCAAAAGGGTAATTGCCGTCGCTTCTATTTTAAAACCATTATCTTTAACTTTTTTGTTCAAGAAAGATTTTATCTTAACCGAATCCATTTCCTCAAACTCATATATGTGTCCGTGCTTTTTAATTAATTTGTATAATAAATCAGTCTTGAGAATGCTTTTTTCTTCAAAAAATATGATTAAACCGCTATTTTTTTCTAAAAAATCTTTTTTTTCTAAAAATTTTTCTTTGAATTCCTTATTATCAAATCCTGATTTAATCACTATAACCCTTTTTTTAAAAAACATTGACTCGTTGGAAATTTCTGATTTCACCATATAAAAATCACAGCTATCTTCAGAAAAATCAAAAACAACAGAATCTTCAGAGAAGAATTGTTTTCTTTCTCTTATTATTTCTCCCAGCTTATCTTTGGAAAAAACATTGTTCTTTCCATGAATTAAAATTAAATCAATCATTTTTTAGATTTGGCATTTAGGGCAAAAATGGGTTGATCTGCCTCCTATTTTTTCCCTTTTAATGGTTGATTTGCAGCGCAAACATTTCTCTCCCTCCCTGGCATAAACTTTGCTTAGCTTATCAAATCCTCCCAGGGAGCCATCTGTTCTCCTATAATCTGAGATGCTATCTCCTCCTAACTTTATAGAACTCCGCAGGATCATTTTAATAGCAAGAAGTAATTTTTGCAATTCTTTTTCGCTCAAGCTATTAGCAGCCCTAAAGGGATTAATCCCTGCCTTGAATAATGCTTCGTCAGAATATATATTTCCTATTCCAGAAATTATCTGTTGATTCATTAATACTTGCTTTATCTTACCCTTCTGGGAAGAAATAATCTTTGAGAATTTATTCAGAGAAAAATCCTTTCCCAAGGGATCCGGTCCTAGATTTAATTCTTTTTTGAATTTTTCAAAATCATTTTTATTCAAAAGTTCTATCCTTGCAAATTTCCTTAAATCAGAAAACGCTAATTGTTTCCCCTTATCAAGATAAAAAATTATATGGATATATTTATTAGCGGAATCTTGTAGAAATCCTTCTTTTTCTGGGATTATCTGCTTTCCTTTTCTATCCCATTTCCCTATAAGGAAATGCCCCGTCATTTTCTGATGTACAAACATTACCATGTCTTGGGAAAGATCAAAAACTATTATCTTCCCCATCCTGGAGATATTATTAATTTTTCTTCCTATTAATCCTTTTTTGAATTTTTCTAATTTTCTTGGTTTTTTAACTAGCTTAGGCGCATCTATCCAAATATCAAGAAAAGTCCTTGAAAGGACTTTTTCCTTTAGCTCTCTGACAATGGTTTCTACTTCTGGTAATTCGGGCATATTTTTGCCCAGATTATTTCTTAGATAATACGAGTCTAATCTTTTCAACAATCTCTTCTGGAGTAAAATGGGCCTTAATCAAGAAATCAATAGCTCCTAGTTTAAGTCCCCTTTCTACTTCATCTTTCTGCCCAAGGTTGGAAAGAATGACAACAGGAATATTCATTGTCTTGGAATTATCTTTTATCTTCTCCAGCGTACCGAAACCATCAATGCCGGGAAGTATCAAATCCAAAAGAATCAATTCGGGCATAAATTCCTCCGATTTCTTGATGCCTTCTTCTCCATCTACTGCTTCGGCAATATCATATCCTTCTTTTACTAATTTACGAGAGATAAGCTCTCTTAAAAATTTGTCATCTTCTACGATAAGTATTTTTGAAGCCATATTTTTATTTAAATTAAATTAGTTAGCTGGCCCAATTAATCTCATAGCCTTCTCTACCACTTCATTTGGGTCAAATTCTGTTTTAATAAGCCAATCTGCCGCTCCTAATTCTTTGGCCTTATCTAATTCTACTGGTTGGCCAGAATTGGAGATAACAATAATCTTAGTATTAGCAATTACCGAATCCTCCCTGACTATCTTAAGGACTTCGAATCCGCTCATTTTTGGCATGATAATGTCTAGTAATACTAAATCTGGATTTATTTCCCTGATTGACTGAACTCCTTTCTCTCCATCGTCAGCGATAAAAACATCAAACCCTAAAGCTAAAAATTTTCTTCTCAGCAACCCCGATAGAAGTTCCTCATCTTCTATTATCAATATCTTTTTTGCCATATGTATATTATATCACTCAATCAGCAACAGGCAAGACAATTAAGAAAGTGGTTCCTTCTCCCTCTTTAGATTTAAAAGATATTTCCCCGCCATGCGCCTCAATTATATTTTTAGTTATAAACAAGCCCAGGCCGGTACCATCTGTATCCATTTTAACCACATTTGATCCTCTAAAGAATTTAGAAAATACCCTATCCTGCTGTTTGGCGGGAATGCCTACTCCCGTATCTGAAATCGAAATACGAATCTTACTCTTTTCTACAGATAATTTAATAGTAATTTTCCCTTGTGCCTCAGTATAACTGATTGCATTATCCAGCAAGTTCTTTATTGCCAATGTCATTTTTTCTTCATCGGCTTTTATTGTCTTGTTGCTCTTGCTTCCATCTATTTCAACAGCTAAATCTATATTCCTCTTTATAATCATTTCCTGAGAAGAAGCGCAAATTTGCCTAATAAGTGCTTCCATGTCTATTATCTTTGGTTGATAAAGATACTTTCCTTCTTCAATTTTGGAAACATTTAAAAGATCGTTTACAAGCTTAATCATTCTCTCGTTTGTCTGGAATGTTTTTCCTAGAAGATCTTTTTGATCTTTAGAAATCTTTCCCACGTCTCCCCCTAAAAGCATGCCCAATCCCCATTTTATTATCGATAGCGGAGTACGAAGCTGGTGCGCGGCAACTGTTACAAATTGACTCTTTAAGTCCTCTATAAATCTTTCCCTGGTAACATCGTGCATAATTACTAAGAAAGATATCTTTTTCTTTCCGGCAGTAATGAATACTGAAGTTACTTCCAGAATCAGATCTGAAGAAACAATTAATTCCTTGCGGAACATTTCTTTCATATCATTGCCTAAAATTGAAAAGAGAGATTCAAGGTTTTTTTCCTTTTTTAATTCTGAAAAATTCTTCCCGATAAACTTTGCCCCGCTAATGTTTAAAAATTTTTCGGCTTCTGAGTTAATTAGATTAAGTTCTTGGTTAAGATCAAAGACTAAAAGCCCATCGACAAAATTAGTAAATATAGTTTCTGTTTTAACCTTCTCCTCTTCCACTCTTGCTCTGGCCTCTTCGGTATCCTCAAGCATATTAAGCAGAGCTACTCTTGAATCCTCAATGTCTCTTATCCTAATTCTGATCTTTTCTTCCATCTCTGATTTCAAATTTTTAACCTCAGATATATTGTCAAAGCAAACAAAAGTATTAGTGCTTCCATCTATATGCGTTTTGTATACTTGCAAATATATTCTTTTGTTTTCTGTATCGTAAAAAGCAAACCCTTGGTTGCCGATATTTTGATTTTTAAGGAATTCCGCAAAAGACCCTTTCTCTATAAATAAATCACTGAGTGGCTTATTATAATTCCCTTCTTTGTATATATTAAAAAGTCTAAAGAATTCATCGTTTCCTTCTTTAATAATCCCTTCTGCGTTTATCTCGCAAACGGCTATGGGTAAAAATCTCCATAGCCTCTCTAGCTTTGACTGTAAGGCAGACAACTCTCGTTGCTTATTTTGCATCTCTACTTCTAATTCTTCTGTATTAGCAAATATTTTTTTAAGAAATGGCATTATTGTTTTTCCTTGTCTCTTAATTTTTCATTTTCTTTCTTTAACTCTAACATCTTTAACTCCCTGCCTACAGTCAAACGATGGAATCTTTCAAGCTCCTCAATCCTTTCCTGCAATTCTTTGGTTCTTTCTTTAACTTTTTCATCTAGCGACTGGGCTAGCTCCTGTAATTCGTTTGTTCTAGCCCTTACTTTGATTTCAAGAATGTTCTTTTCCTCCTGGATGGCTTCTCTGGCTGTTTTGAGCTTATCGATCATGAGATTGAATTCATTAGCCAAATCTCCAATTTCATCTCTTACTTTAATTCCGGCTTTTACGTCTAAATTTCCTTTTCCAACTTCTTGAACAATATCTAATAATTGCTTTAATGGCTTCAATATTCTGCCTGTAAACAATACCGTAAAAAGAATGGCCATTACTATCACAAACAGAAATGAGGAGGCAGCTATCAGCCAGGTGGAGTTAATGCTTACTTCTATGCTTGAAAAAAATTCCGGGGCAAGAAACGGCCTTACCTGAATCATTATCCCCTCGTAGGCATTGTATATTATGTAAGCAAAGACAATATTGGAGAAAATGGCGATAAGCAAAACGCCCCAAAAGACCTTCCAAAAGATACTTGTCTTTTTAGAATCAATTTGTGCCATATTTTTCTATCATACCACAAAAGAAACTTTCTTTTTAATTAAACGTTGGGGAAAATATCTGATAATCTATTGATAAGGGTGAAGAACTCAAATTCTTTTAGAGCTTCTTCTGCTTTTGCCCTATCAAAATGAGTTAAATGACAATCTTCAAGAATAAATTCTATCGGAGCATCCTTTCTGATTTGGGCCAATGCTTTAGAAAAAAATGCTTCTTCTTTGCAGGTTCTCAGTTTTTCTTTTATCTTATCTGAGATATTCTTAGAGCTTTCAGTATTATTTTCTATTGCTTGATATAGGTTTTCTATCGTCAAAAATTCCTTAATTAAGCTGGCGGCTGTCTTTTCTCCAATACCGGCTACTCCCGGAATATTGTCTGAAGGATCTCCTCTTAAGGCCTTAAAATCTACAATTCTTTCCGGTTCCAAGCCATACCTTTCCATGACAGAATTCCTATCATATAAGACAGCATCTTTTACTCCTTTTCTTAAAGTAAATACTTTTGTATTGTCATCGATTAATTGAAGAGTATCTAAGTCTCCCGTAACGATAATATTTTCTATGGGTGGAAATACTTGTTGCTTCTGAGATAAATTAGCAATTGTTCCTATCGTGTCATCTGCCTCAAAACCAGATACTTCATATATCTTTATTCCCATAGCCTTTAAAATTTTCTTTACTTCGGGGAGCTGTTCATACAATTCGTCAGGGGCTTTTGGCCTCTTTGCTTTATACCCATCATATATTCCATCTCTAAATGTCGGAGCAGGCAAATCAAATGTCGCGGCAATATATGATGGTCTAAAATCTTTTATAGCCCTGAAGAATACCAACAGAAAACCGTATACTGCGTTTACTAGTTTTCCATTCTTAGTGGTTAGCGGCGGTAAAGCATGATATGCCCTATGAACAAGGGCATTTCCATCTATTATCATTAATCTCTTATTTTCTTCCATATGAGTCTAATTGTAGCATTTTTAATTGATTGAAAATATAATCCGGCATCTCTATGATTATCTTTCTGGTGTTCTCGCTAATAAATGAAAAGGTTATGGTTACTGAATCTTTGGGGATGGCCTTTTCTATCATATCGACCCATTCAATCAATACTATATTCTTTTTGTCGAGCAGTATTTGTTTCAATCCCAAGGCTTTCAATTCTGATACGCCATTTATACGATAAACGTCAAGGTGATATAATTTTTTGAATCCGCCTTTTTTCATCGAAAAACTTTTCATTATTACAAAAGTAGGGCTCAAAATTTTTTCTTTAATACCCAGCCCCTGAGAAAATCCTTGGATAAAGGTAGTTTTCCCTCCGCCAAGCTCTCCCTTTAAACCAATTATCAGCGCTTTTTTAAAAAATTGTTTCTCAGTTAAAGCTATTGCTATTTTTTTAGCAATTTCTTTGGTCTTAAGCGATGATTCTGATATAATTTCTATTCTTTTAGACATATTTTAAATAGGTTGACTTTTAGGTTATTAACAGGTAGTTTAACAATAGAATATGGGAGAGATACCAGAAATAAAATACATGCTAGATAATAGTTCTCGCATACTCTTGGTCTGCGATAAAACTAGGAACAATTTTGACTTTCTGGTAGCCGCTGCTTCCCTTTTTTACACTCTAAAGAAAATCGGCAAGATTGTAAATTGCCATCCTCAAGAAATAGCTGCTCATTTTCCCATTTTGGCCTCGCCCATAAATGATTTAAAAAGTTTTGTCCTCACCATTAATAATGATGCCGGCGTCATCTCTGATATATATTATCAAAAGAGTCAAAGGGAATTGAAACTATTCTTTACAATTACTAGTGGAGATATTAAAACAGATGATATCCACTTTTCTCATCTAAGCCAAGACCATGAATTTGATCCTGATTTAGTAATAACTCTCGGGATAAAATCCCTTGAATCTTTAGATGATTATTATGAAAATAATTTTAAATTCTTTTCCCAGAAGCCGATTTTGAATTTAGACAATCATTCAAAAAATCAGGAATATGGAAAGATTAATATCATAGAGGAAAATTCTTCTTTTTCTGAATTGATAGTTAAGCTGGCTAAATCAACCAACCAAAATATCATTGATAGGGACATGGCAACTAATCTTTTTTGGGGAGTTTTGAATTATTACAAAGGAAAGGGCATAAGCGAAAACGCTTTAAAGTCTTTGGTCTATCTTAAAAATAAAGGGGCTGAGATTAAAAAAATACCTTCTCTTTTGAATGCTAATTTTGGCCAAAAAGAAAAAGAAATAATAGAATTAGTTTTATCCAATATCAGCTTAAACAAAGCCTTAAAAATGCCTATTATATTAATTCCAAAGAATAAGGTCAGAGAAAAAAAAGATATATTGTCAGCCATTAATTTCCTGCGTACAAAAGAATTCTTCTTGCCCTCTTTTGTTCTTCTATGGAAGACAGAAAGCGCTGTTGGCGGTATAATGTATTCAGCAGATGAGATCAAGAAGAAAAAAGTGGTCAACTGTTTCAACGGAGAGATAAAACAAGATAAAGCCATCTTTTCTCTCCCTTGTTCTAATCTACAAATAGCCCAGAATCAATTATTAAAGGCATTAGGATAATATATGACAAAAATTACTGATCTGGTAGAAATTCCAGAGAATATAGCAAATATTGCCAAAGAAAAAATTGTCAGCGTTGAGGCATTCGAAAGGATTTCTAAAGATTACTTCCAACAAGATGTAAGTATTTTGATTAATATAATATTAGCCGGGTCAATCAACCTCAAGGCCTCTGACATACATCTAGAACCAACAGAGGAACACGTCAAAATGAGAGTTAGGCTAGACGGAATGCTTCAAGATGTTCTAAATATTCCTCTGGATGTATACCATATGCTCCTCTCAAGAATAAAACTTCTGGCTGGATTAAAGCTTAACGTATATGACAAGCCCCAAGATGGTAGTTTTTCTATCCTTGTCTCTACTGGTAAAGAAGCAAAGGAAATAGAAATAAGAACATCTTCTCTGCCCGCTGACTACGGAGAAACTATAGTTATGAGAATATTAAACCCAGAAAGCTTAAAAAGCATCGCTGATTTAGGATTAAGACAAGATCTTCTGGAGACCTTCAAGAATCAAATTAAAAAACCAAATGGAATGATAATAGTGACCGGTCCTACGGGTTCCGGTAAAACCACCACTCTTTATGCTTTCTTGAGCTATATTAGAAAACCAGAAATCAAAATTGTAACCATAGAAGATCCTATTGAATACCGTCTTGACGGAATCTCCCAGACAGAAGTTCATGCTCAAAAAGGATATACTTTTGCCAGCGGATTAAAAGCTATTGTCAGGCAAGACCCTGATGTAATTTTGGTCGGAGAAATCAGAGATCTGGAAACTGCAGAAATTGCCATACAATCTGCTCTTACTGGACACCTGGTCCTTTCTACTCTTCATACTAATGACGCTGCCGGAGCTATTCCAAGACTAACTTCTCTAGGAGCCAAGGCGATGAATATAGCTCCAGCTATTAATATAGCAGTAGCTCAAAGATTGGTAAGAAGAATTTGTCCTTTCTGTGGAACAGAAGAAGAACCAACGAAAGAAGAATTGGAAAAAATACAGAATGCCATTAATGCTATGCCTGAGCAATTGAGGAATGAGGTTGAAAAGAAAAGGATAACAGTCAAAAAACCCAAAAAATGCAAATCCTGCAACTATACCGGGTATAAAGGAAGGATCGCCTTGTTTGAAGCAATATGCATGGATAATGATTTAAGAGATTTAATATTAAAAAATCCTTCGGTCCCGGAAATTATCAAAATGGCAAAAGAAAAAGGATTTGTTTCCATGTACCAGGACGGAATTATCAAAGTATTGGAAGGAGTAACAACGATAGAAGAAGTGGAAAGAGTAGCAATGGAATAAAAACTTAAAATCCCTGACTGGAATTTCTGTGCGCTGGGCGCTAGACCAGGATTTTCCCGAGGAAAGGCCGTGCCGAAACTCAGCCATCCTTAATCTAGGGAAAATCCCTTTTCAATCAGGGACTTCCTATATCATAACAGATATTATTATGCATGTCAAGCATTTACAGACAAGAGATGACTTTTTAGATAATGCCCTCAGGCCTAGGTCGTGGGATAATTATATTGGCCAGGAAAGGGTAAAATCTAATTTAAAGGTCATTTTGGGTGCTGCAAAAAAAAGAAATGAACCGCCTGAGCATCTTCTTTTTCACGGAAGCGCTGGCTTAGGGAAAACAACCCTTGCCTATCTCATATCTAACGAAGCAAGCAAAGAAATTAAGGTGACTTCTGGCCCCGCCATAGAAAGACCCGGAGACCTGGCAGCCCTCCTTACTAACCTTGACCAAGGAGACATACTATTTATCGATGAAATTCACAGACTAAACAGAGTATGTGAAGAAATACTGTATCCTTCTCTTGAAGATTTTCATCTTAATCTGATAATAGGGAAAGGCCCTATGGCTAGGACTTTAAATTTAAAACTTCCAAAATTCACCCTTATAGGAGCAACAACAAAAATAGCTGGGATAAGTTCTCCTTTGCGCAGTAGATTCGGCGCTATTTTTCAGTTGAATTTCTATAACGAAGAGGAGATTGGGAAAATAATTAAGAATTCTGCCGCAATTCTAGGAATTGATATTGAAGACGAGGCGATTAAAACATTATCCAGTCGTTCAAGATTCACCCCGAGAATTGCCAACAGATTGTTAAAAAGATCTAGAGATTTTGCCCAAATGGAGAATAAAAAAAAGATAGATGCAGGTATTGCATTAAAAACATTAGATTCTTTGGGAATTGATCAATTCGGATTGGAACAAGCTGATCGCCAAATTCTTGAGACAATAATACAGAAATTTAATGGCGGACCAGTAGGATTGCAAGCCCTGGCAGCTACTGTATTTGAAGAAGAAGATAATCTTTTGGAAATATATGAACCATACCTTTTAAAGCTCGGGTTCTTAAGAAGAACTCCCAGAGGGAGAATGGTAAGCGAAGCCGCTTATCAGTATTTAAAGAAGAAAAACAGGCTGATATGATAAACCTACTTTTTGCTTTGGCAATGGAGCCAACTATATTAATAAATGAGATTGCTTGGATGGGAGATACAGAAAATTGGAGAAATGAATGGGTTGAATTATACAATCAAGACCAATCCCCTATTAATATTAATGGTTGGGTTCTGTTAATTGATGACACAAAAACTTTACTTTCAGGAACTATTCAATCTAAATCTTTTCTTGTCGTCCATAAAGACAAATTGAAAGGAAATCTAAAAAATACAGGCAATCGCTTGACTCTTTTAGATTCTTCCAATAATATCATTGGCGAGCAGAACTTTTCTTCAGGATGGCCCGCTGGGGATAATGAAACCAAGCGAACCATGGAAAGAAGCGAAAACGGATGGCAGACTAGTTTTCTGATCAACGGCACTCCTGGCAAGGAAAATTCTTTCATTGAGGCGAAAGAAGCTATTCTGTCTGATATAGAAATAAGCAGAGATGATGAAAAAAATCTGTCATTTTTTTTAAAAGTATTTCTTTTAGGAATATTTGCATCTTCTCTTGCCACCGTATTTATTCTATACTTGAATTTGAGGCCTAAAAAATATAATATCAAGAATTAAAAAAACATGTCTGGACATAGCCATTGGGCAGGAATAAAACACAAAAAGGGATTAGAAGACAAAAAGCGATCAAAGATATTTTCTAAACTTAATCGCATGATTTCAATTGCCGCTAAAGCAGGAACTGATCCCGAAATCAATTCAAAGTTAAAAGTTGCAATAGAACAAGCAAAATCATTTAACATGCCCAGCGATACAATAGAAAGAGCTGTTAAAAAAGCTGCTGGCGGACAGGACGCAACAAAACTAGAAGAGTTCCTGTATGAAGCAATCGGCCCTGGAAAGATTGCCATTATTATTGAAGGGATTACTGATAACAAGAATAGGGCAATGCTGGAGATAAAACAGATATTAAATCAAAGAAATGGAAAATTTGCCCAGGAAGGATCATTAAGATGGCAGTTTCAGCAAAAAGGAGTAGTAAGAATTTCTTTAGAAGACAATCCCTCAATAAATAAAGATGATTTGGAGTTAGAGGCAATAGAGTTAGGTGCTGAGAATGTCGTCTGGAGGGATGATGTTTTGGAAATACACACAAAACCAAATGATACGGAAAAGTTGAAGAATTCTTTTGATGGGAAAAATATAAAAATCCTTTCCTCTGAACTAGAATGGATTCCTAACGAAGAAATATCTGTCAGTGAGAATGACAAAACAGCTGCTGAAAAATTATTTGAAGCCCTAGATGATAGCGAAGATGTTCAGAACTTCTATTCCAACCTTAAAGAATAAATATGATAATTCTAGGGATAGACCCCGGTACAGCAACAACCGGATACGGTTTAATAAAAGTAAATTTTAAAAACAAAAATGATTTGCAATGTTTGGCATACGGCTGCATTACTACTATTCCTGGAAAATCAGATGGACAAAGATTGAAAGAAATTGAGAAAGAACTATCAAAAATAATAAATAAGTATAAGCCAGATATTCTGGCTGTTGAGCGAATATTCTTTTTTAAAAATCAGAAAACAATAATTACTGTATCTCAGGCAAAAGGAGTAATAATCTTAACCGCTGCAAAAAAGAAAATCCCTGTTGTAGAATATTCTCCGGTAGAAGTTAAGATGGCTGTTTCCGGATATGGAAGAGCTGAAAAAAAACAAATACAGAGATTGATTCAGTCAATTCTGGATCTTGATGATTTGCCCAAACCCGACGATGCAGCAGATGCTTTAGGTATAGCAATTTGCTGCAGCCAAAGACTAAAGTGCAAAAAGTAATCTTGACAATGATTTTGGGCAAAATATAATAATGCATATAGGCCAAAAGGTCGTGCCAATTATAAAATTAAAAAATTTTATGGATTACAACGAAGATATTTTAAATGAAACTGAGGGAGGAGAAGATTGGTCAGAGGAAGAAGCAGCTGGAGAAGAAGGGGTAGAAACTCCATCAGAGGAATTAGACGACGACTGGGCAAGCGAAGACGAAGATATGTAAAAATAAATCCCCCCTATCAAAAATAGGGGGGATTTCCTACAATAATATTGTATGAATATAAAAAAGAATTTAAATAAAAACTTTCTTTTAAAAATTTTAAAGCTTCTAGGGGTTGGGTTTTTGTTCTGTATGTTTTTTGCTTTGATATTATTTGTATATTATTCTAAAGATCTTCCAAGGCCAGAACTTTTTGAAGAAAGGCAATTAGCTCAGCCAACCAAAATATATGATAAAACAGGGAAGGTTTTGCTATATACAATTTATGGAGAGGAGAAAAGAGAATATGTTAAGTTAGCAGATATTCCTCAAAATGTAATTAATGCTTTGATCGCCACAGAGGATAAGAATTTCTATACCCACCACGGAGTAGATATCAAAGGAATATTCAGGTCAATATTAATAAATTTCAGGATAAAAAAAGCTACATACGGGGCCTCCACCCTTTCTCAGCAATTAATCCGCTCTACATTCTTAACACTAGAAAAAAGTATTGGAAGGAAAATTAAGGAATTAGTCTTAACGATAGAATTGGAAAGAAATTATGAAAAAAACCAAATTCTTGAATGGTACTTAAATCAGATACCGATAGGAACCAATGTATATGGAATCCGGGAAGCATCAAGACATTTTTTCAACAAAGAACTGAAAGATCTGACCCTGGCAGAATCAGCTTCAATTATTGCGGCAATTAAGGCTACTAGTTATTATTCTCCTTACGGTAAAAATGTAGAAGCGCTGTTGGGAAGAAAAGATTACGTCCTTTCTAGAATGCTTGATGAAAAATATATTACTAAAGAACAGTACCAAGAGGCCTTAAAGCAGAAATTAATTTTTGAGAAACCGAAAACTGCTATTAAGGCTCCCCATTTTGTTTTATATGTCAGGGATTATCTTTTAGAACAGTATGGCGAAGATTATTTAAAAGAGAATGGATTAAAGGTGATTACTACCCTCGATTGGGATATTCATGAAAAAACAGAAAAGATATTAAAAAACAGTAAGGAAACAATTAAGGCGTATAATGCTAACAATATTGCCTCTGTCATAATTGACCCCAATAATGGAGATATTCTTTCAATGATAGGTAGCAGGGACTATTTCGATGATCCATACCCAGAGGAATGTATTCCTGGAGCAAATTGTCTTTTTGAGCCAGATGTTAATGTAGCCATATATGGCTTGGGCCAGCAACCAGGATCTGCTTTAAAGCCATTCGCCTATCTAACTGCTTTTGAAATGGGCTACACTGCCGATACAAAAGTACTAGATATCCAAACTAATTTTGGAAACTGGGGAGGCAATGACTATATACCCAGAAACTATGATGGACTATTCAGGGGAGAAGTAACCTTGAGAGAGGCCTTAGCTCAATCGTTAAATATTCCTTCAATCAAAGTTTTTATGCAAATGGCTGGAATGAAAAATACTATAGAAACAGCCAGAGATTGCGGTATAACAACACTTACCAAACCATCCTCTGAATATGGGCCTTCTTTGGTCCTTGGAGGCGGGGAAGTCAAGCTTTTAGATATGGCTTCAGCATACGGAGTATTTGCCTCCGAAGGGTTAAAATATGCGCCTAGGAGCATATTGAGAATTGAAGATTATAAGGGTAATATTATTAGTCAAAAACAGAATATTGCTAAGAGAGTAGCAACAAAGGAAGCCTGTCAGATGTTAAACAATGTTTTGTCTGATAACGAAGCAAGGGCTCCGATTTTTGGCAGAAATTCTTCTCTATACTTTGCTGATAAAAAAGTATCTGTAAAAACAGGTACTACTGATAGCTATAAAGATGATTGGGCCATTGGATACACCGATTCTGTAGTTGTAGGAATATGGGTTGGAAACAAC
Source organism: Minisyncoccota bacterium (assembly GCA_028713795.1). Lineage (GTDB taxonomy): Bacteria > Patescibacteriota > Minisyncoccia > Minisyncoccales > PEYH01 > JAQTNP01. The sequence goes on along the minus strand of JAQTNP010000002.1, from coordinate 961 downwards.
AATAATGAACCCATGGCAAAAAAGGCGGCAGTTGCTGTTGCCGGCCCTATCTGGCACAATATAATGGATTTAGCTTCTGATAAATACTTTAGCGAACCTTCAGAATAATCTCTTTTACCTTTATACCCTCTATATTTCTGTTAATACTGTTTTTAATTCTGTCCTTTTTTGCTTGGATTTCGCAAGCAATAACAGAGTTTCTCAAAAATACTGTCAGCCTATTATTCTTGAAAGAATATGGTTTTGCCAAGGTAATCATCTCGGGACTAAATTCATTTAATATTACTTTCTCCCATTCATTAAAAACTCTCTGGTTGGTATCTATATTCTCCTTTGACCAGAGAGTTTTTCTTCTATTGATTGCTTTTGATAGCTGCTCAAACATTATATTGATTTGATCGGCATCAGAATGTATAGAAAATCATCAGCGCTTCCAGATTTAATAACTCCTGGGCCGCCCTCTCCATTTAAACCAATAAATATATCTTTCCCTCTGGTTTTCATTACTCCATCAAGTAGAAACTTATGATTGAAACAAACGCTCGTCTTGTCTCCTGTTGTTTTTGCTGCCACAGAAACACTAGTTTCTCCAATTTCTGAATCTTGAGCTGATATATCTATCTGCCCTTTTTTGGAATCAACCGCCAATATCAATTCATTGCCCCTACCTCCAAAAATACCGGCCGCTTTAATGCTTTTTTGCAATTGCTCCTGAGAAACATTAGCCTGCGTTTTAAAATCTTTTGGAATTATTTCCTGATAATTTGGGAATTCTCCTTCAATTAGTCTGGAAATTAATTGAGATTGTGGGCTGTCTATTTCCGAAAATCTTGATTCAAACATAACTTGATTGGCTGAAAAATATATTTTAATATTTCCCCCTATTCCTCCGAATAAATTTACTATCTCTCTGGCAGCATTCCTTGGAATGATAAAGGACTTTTCAAATGGCTTTTTATCG
>JAQTNP010000001.1 GCA_028713795.1 Minisyncoccota bacterium | reverse complement strand
TTCCATTATCAGAGGATCTGCCTTAAAGGCATTGGATACAAAATCAAAAGACGATGAGGCAACCAAGCCAATCATGGAATTGGTAAAGGCCTTAGATGAATATATTCCTTCTCCAGAAAGAGAGACAGACAAGCCATTCTTAATGGCTGTTGAAGATGTTTTCTCAATTGAAGGAAGAGGAACAGTTGCTACCGGCAGAATTGAAAGAGGGGCTTTAAAAGCCGGAGAAGAGGTTGAGGTTGTTGGTATAAAGCCAACAGTCAAGACAACAGCTGTCAGTCTTGAAATGTTTAATAAGATTCTTGATCAGGCAATGGCAGGAGATAATGTCGGAGTATTGTTAAGAGGCTTTAAAAAAGAAGATGTAGAAAGAGGCCAGGTCTTGGCTAAATCAGGAAGCATTACCCCTCATACCGAATTTGAAGCTGAAACATATATTTTGACAAAAGAAGAAGGCGGAAGACATACCCCATTCTTTTCTGGGTATAAGCCGCAATTCTTTATCAGAACAGCAGATATTACAGGAGATGTGATTTTGCCAGCTGGGACAGAAATGGTCATGCCAGGAGATACTATCAGCTTAACAATGAAATTGATTGTTCCAATGGCTATAGAAGAGAAACAAAGGTTCGCCATCAGAGAAGGAGGCAAAACAGTTGCTTCAGGAGTCATTACAAAGATATTAAAATAAGGCAATAAATTTGCCTTGTTTTAACTTAATAAAATGGCAGTGTCAAAAAAGAAAGAAACAGAAGCTGTAAAGCCAAGGATAAGGATAAAGCTTAGAGCTTACGATTTCAAAGTGCTGGATAAAAGCTCAAAACAGATAATAGATACGGTATTAAGACATGGAGCAGAAGTATCAGGACCAGTTCCTTTACCAACAGAAATCCATCGTTATACCGTGAATCGCTCAAGCTTTGTTCATAAAGACGCTAGAGAACAGTTTGAGGTAAGGGTTCATAAAAGACTGATAGATATATTGAATCCCAACCAAAAACTGATAGAGGCGCTTACCAATTTGACATTGTCTAGCGGGGTAGACGTGCAGATAAAAATGTAATTAACTTATGCCAAGATAATTAATAGAAAACAGCCAGCTTTATTGTTAGATGTTAGCAATACCGGGCTGGAAATCCCGGTGTTTGCTTGAAAAAAATGCCAATCATATTAGGAAAAAAAATAGGAATGACGCAGATCTGGAAAGAGGACAGGATTACTCCTGTAACCCTAATTGAAGCTGGTCCATGCTTTATAACGCAGGTGAAGACAAAAGAAAAAGATGGATATGATGCAGTTCAGATTGGCTTTGAGAAAAAAACAAAGAACATTAAAAAACCATTGCAGGATAAGCCATACAGATATTTAAGAGAGTTTAAGAATATTACTTTAGAATCCAAGGTCGGAGATGAAATAAATATTTCTTCCTTTGCTTTGGGAGATATTGTAAAAGTTACGGGAAAAGCAAAAGGAAAAGGATTTCAAGGGGGAGTAAAAAGATGGGGATTTCATGGAAGAAAGAAAAGTCACGGAGCCAAGCATGAAGAAAGAACAATTGGTTCTGTTGGAGCATCATTTCCTTCTCACGTAATCAAGGGAAAGAAAATGCCTGGAAGGATGGGGGGAGGGCAATGCACTGTAAAGACAGCAAGGATTGTTGAATTGGATAATGAAAAAAATATAATTGCAATCAAAGGAGCGATTCCTGGCAGAAAAGGGATACTCTTAGAGATTAAGAAATAATATGTTAGCAGATACATACAATTCAGAGGGAAAAGAAACTGCAAAGACTCAAATGCCAAAAGAAATATTTGGAAGGGATGTTAATGTTGATTTGATAAGGCAGGTTGTTTACGGAATTTTATCTAATAAAAGGCAGAATATTGCTCATACAAAGGACAGATCTGAAGTAAGCGGGGGAGGAAGGAAGCCCTGGAAGCAGAAAGGAACAGGAAGAGCCAGGCATGGTTCTAATAGGTCTCCTTTGTGGAGGCACGGAGGAGTCACATTTGGACCGAGAAATGACAAGAATTACAAAAAGAATCTTTCTCCAAAAATTAAGAAAGCAGCATTATTTGCTGTCTTATCAGGCAAACTAAAGGATAACGAAGTATTGATTTTAGATAAATTAGAAATTAAAGACGGAAAAACAAAAGAGGCCTCTAAAGCTATTAATACAATATTGAAGGCGGCAAAAAAAACGGGAAGCACGTTAATAGTAATGCCTTCAAATGACAAATCAATTAAATTAGCATTTAGAAATATTAAAAAGATAGATGTTTTAACAGCAAAAGATTTAAATGCCGCTGATGTGGTGAAATATACTAATTTGGTATTTTTAAAAGAAAGCATTAAAGAATTAGAAAAGTTAATTATTAAAAAATGAGCGCATTGTTTAGAAAAACTGAAAAGAAAGCAGAGAAAGAGGTTGTAAAGGAAAAACCTGTTGTTAAGGTTGAAGAGAAAAAATTAAAACCGATTAAATCTGACTTTATCAAACAGGGTTGGAGATCTGTAAAATCTCCACACATTACAGAAAAAGCAGGATTTTTGGAAGGAAAGAATCAGTTTGTATTTAAAGTTTTTGATAATTCCAACAAGAATGAGATAAAGAAATCAATTGAAGAGATATACAGGGTAAATGTTACCAACGTAAATATCATTAATGTCAGGCCAAAAGAAAGGAGAAAAGGAAGAATTAAAGGACAAAAATCAGGATACAAAAAAGCCATTGTGTCATTAAAGGCAGGCCAGAAGATTGAGATTCTGCCAAGATAACATGAAAAAGAAAAAGATTAAAAAAATATTAACCAAAAAGAAACCAGAAAGGAGTCTTTTAGTTTCTATTAGGGAAAGGGCTGGAAGGAATAATTCTGGCAAAATTACTGTCAGACACAGAGGAGGCGGAGTGAAAAGAAATTATCGCATTATCAATTTTGGACAGGAGAAATTGAATATTCCTGGAAAAATTGTTGCCCTAGAATATGATCCAAATAGGACTGCATATCTTGCCTTGATTAATTATACTGACAAGACAAAAGCATACATATTGGCACCAGATAATGTTAAAATTGGAGATACCATTATTACTGCCGAATCAGCAGAGATAAGGCCGGGAAACAGGATGAGGGTTAAGAATATTCCTGTTGGAACAGAAGTGCACAATGTAGAGATGGAACCGGCTAGCTCGGGGAAACTGATAAGGTCTGCTGGAAGCTCTGCGAGAATACTTACCCTTGAAGACAAATATGTTCATTTACAGATGCCTTCAAAAGAAGTAAGAAAGATTAATGCCCAATGCTTTGCAACAATAGGGGCTGTATCTCATCCAGAACACAGATTTACAATAATTGGAAAAGCAGGAAGCCCAAGATTAAAAAGAAGAAGGCCAAGAGTTAGAGGATTGGCAATGAATACATCTGACCATCCGCATGGAGGCGGAGAAGGGAGAACTGGTATTGGTTTCTCCGGGCCAAAGACAAGATGGGGAAAACCAGCCTTAGGCGTAAAAACAAGAAAGAGAAAATATACCAATAAATTTATCATTAAAGGAAGACCAAGAAAAAGATAAACATATGGCAAGATCACTAAAAAAAGGTCCATTCATTGATCCAAACCTTTTAAAGAAAGTACAAAAAGGAAAGCCAGATGATGCTAATCCGATTAAGACTTGGGCTAGGCGTTCAACTCTTTCTCCAGAAATGATTGGATTTACATTCAGCGTTTACAACGGAAAGACGTTCATTAATGTAAAAGTATCTGAAGATATGATAGGGCATAAATTAGGAGAGTTTGCCCCAACAACAAGATTTGCCAGACATGGGGGCAAGATGCAAAGAGAGATAGAGGGAAAAGCAGAGGCGAAGGCAGCTGCTCCGGCACCAGAAACAAAGAAATAATATGGAAGTAAAAGCAAAATTAAGCAATTTAAGAGTAGCCCCGAGGAAAGTAAGATTAGTTGCTGACGTGGTAAGGGGGAAAATGGTCCAAAGAGCTTTGGATGAATTGTCTTTTGTTGATAATAGATCTGCCAGGCCGATTGCTAAATTGATTAAGTCGGCAGTTGCTAATGCCAAGAATAATTTTCAATTAAACCCAGATAATTTATATATCGCCAGAATTTTTGTAAATGAAGGGCCGAAATTAAAAAGATGGAGACCAGTTTCCAGAGGCCAAGCAAATGAAATTATTAAAAGAAGCAGTCATATAATTGTGATTTTAGACGAAAAAGGTAAAAAAACAGAAAAGAAAATTATAAAGAAAGAAGAAAAGATTGAGGTTAAAAAAGAAGAGAAGAAAGAAGAAAAGAAAAAAGTTGTTAGAAAAACAACAAAAAAAGTTGTTCCAAAGAAAATAATTAAAAAGAAAACAACAAAGAAAAATGTCTCATAAGGTTCATCCAAAAGGTTTTCGTTTAGGATATTTGGTAGGCTGGGATTCTAGATGGTTTGCCAAAAAAGAACTTCAAAAATATCTTGAAGAGGACTTTATCATTCGCACCTTTTTGGAGAATAAATTGAAAGACGGAGCTGTTGAGAAAGTTGAAATTGAAAGATCTGCAGGAAAAGTCAATGTAATCATTAATACTGCCAGGCCAGGTTTGATTATCGGCAGAGGAGGCAAAGGAGTAGAGGAATTAAAAGCCTCTTTAGAAAAACAATTGGATAAATTGAGTCCTGTTATTGTAAAGAAAAGAGATTTGAAAATGGAAATCAGAGAAATCAGAAACCCTTGGATTAATGCGTCTTTAGTATCCCAATGGGTTGCCCAAAGATTAGAAAAGAGAATGCCATATAGGAAAGTAATAAAGGAAGGTATTGCCAAAGCAATAGGATATAAAGAAGCGCAAGGAATTAAGATTGAAGTTTCTGGAAGATTGAATGGCGTTACTATTTCTCGTAGAGAATGGTTGAAAAAAGGAAGGCTTCCAAAACAGACATTAAGAGCAGATATTGACTATGGTTTTGCCCAGGCCCATTGCAGCTATGGAATTATTGGTGTAAAGACCTGGATTTACAAAGGCGATAAATTTATTGATAAAGAAGAAAATATTAAAGAATAAACATGTTTGCGCCAAAGAAAGTAAAATACAGAAAGATGCAGAAAGGAACCAGCAAGGGGGTTGAAAGCCGCGGGACTGAGTTGGCTTTTGGCACCTATGGCTTGAAAGCCATGGGGACCAAATGGATTACTGCAAAACAGATTGAAGCTGCCAGAAGAGCTATTATCAGATATTTGAAAAAAGGAGGGAAATTATGGATCAGGGTATTTCCTGATAAGCCGGTAACTAGTAAGGGGGTAGAAGCGCCATTGGGAGGAGGAAAGGGTGCAGTGGATCACTATGTTTTTCCGATCAAGCCGGGAAGGATAATTTTTGAATTGGCAGGCCTGGATGAGACTATGGCAAGAGAGGCATTTAAAAAGGCCTCTGCCAAGATTCCAATTAAAATGAAATTCATCAAAGAATAATATGGAAATTAAAGAATTAAAGAAAAGGTCAGCTGAAGAATTGAAAAGAATGGAAACCCAATTAAGGGAAGAGTTGAGGCAATTGCATTTTGATTTGGCCTCGGCTAAGGTTAAGAATGTAAAGAAAATGGGAGAGATAAGGAAAACAATAGCCAGGATTATGACATTAAAGAAATTAAATAAATAATATGGCAAAAAGAAGATTAACAGGTCGAGTAGTATCAAACAAAATGCAGAAGACGATTGTTGTTGAGGTTGAATCTGTAAAACTTCATCAAAAGCTTCAAATGAGATACAAATCCCATATGAGATATAAAGCTCACGATGAAAAGAATGAATGCAATATCGGAGATACTGCAGTGATTGAAGAATGCAAACCGATTTCAAAGGATAAAAAGTGGAGAGTTGTAGAAAGGATAGCCCAACAAATAAAAGCAGAAGAATAATATGATTCAATTGAGAACAATGCTAAAGGTTGCCGACAATACCGGAGCAAAGATTGCCCAGTGTATTAAGGTATTGGGCGGAAGCAGAAAAAGAACAGCTCAATTGGGCGATATTATCGTTGTTGTAGTTAAAAAAGCCGAACCAAGAAAAATTGTAAAGAATCATGAGGTTACCAGAGCTGTAATTGTAAGACAGAGAAGGCCTTTTAGAAGAAAAGACGGATCATATATCAGATTTGATGAGAACGCCATAATTATTCTTGATGCCCAAACAAAAAATCCAAAAGGAGGAAGAGTCTTCGGGCCTATTCCAAGAGAGATAAGGGAAAAAGGTTTTGATGGAATTGTTGCTTTGGCATCAGAAATCATTTAAAAGCATGAATATCAAAAAAGACGACATTGTAATGATAATTTCAGGAGATGATAAAGGCAGAAAAGCCAAGGTTTTAAGAGTGCTTCCAAAAGAAGGAAGGATTATGGTTGAAGGGGTGAATATGTTAAAAAAACACCAGAAGCCTAAGAAAGAAGGGGAAAAGGGTCAGATAGTTGCCAAAGAGGGACTCATTAATGCCTGCAAGGCAATGATTGTTTGTCCTAAATGCGGTAAAGCGACAAGGATAAATATTAAAAGGAATGCTATTGATTCAAAGGTCAGAAAATCAAGGATTTGCAAAAAGTGCAAAGAAGTATTTTAAAAGACATGGAAACTTTACAAGAATTATACAAAAAGGTAATTGTGCCCGAGATGGTAAAGAAAATGGGGTATAAGAATGTAATGGCTGTGCCTAAGATTAAAAAGGTTGTAGTTAATGTTGGTTTTGGCAAGCTGGTTGCTGCAAAATCAAAGACAGAAAGAGACAAAATAGCTCAAGAGTTTGCCGATGATTTATCCTTGATTATTGGGCAGAAACCAGTATTCACTACTGCCAAGACTTCTATTTCTTCTTTTAAGACAAGAGCTGGAATGGTGATTGGAGCCAAGACAACCCTGAGGGGAAAGAAAATGTATGATTTTGTTTCCAGATTGATTAATATCGCTTTGCCAAGAACCTCTGATTTTAAAGGGATAGATAAGAAAACAATTGACAAGTCTGGCAATTTAACGATAGGAATAAAGGAACACATCGTATTTCCTGAGGTTTCTCCAGAAAGCGTGAAAAGAATGTTTCCCTTTGAAGTTACTATTGTCAGCAGTGCTAAAAATCAAGAAGAAGCAATAGAACTATTTAAACTTTACGGATTTCCAATAAAATAATATGGCAACAGAAGCAAAAATAGCAAAAGCAAAAAGAAAACCAAAATTCAGCTCAAGAAAAGAGAATAGATGTTTTCGCTGTGGCAGAAAGCATGCTTTTATCAGGGATTTTGGTTTGTGCAGGATTTGCTTCAGGGAACTAGCTAATAAAGGTTTGTTGCCGGGAGTAAGAAAAGCCAGTTGGTAATTTTAATAATATGCATACAGATCCAATAAGCGACATGTTTGTAAGAATAAAGAATGCGCAAGCTGTGGGAGCCCCGTCAGTTGATTTGCCATATTCCAAGATTAAATATCAGATTGCCGATATTTTAAATAAAGAAGGGCTGATTGATAAGATAGAGAAAAAGTTTAAAAAGACAAATAAGATCTTGAAGCTTAATTTAAAATATGAAGGAAAGGAACCTTTAATTAAAGAAATAAAAAGAATTTCTAAGCCTTCTAGGAGGATATATTCAGGAAAGCATGATATCTTGAAAAGAGCTGGATACGGATTAAAGATTGTTTCTACTTCGCAAGGTTTAATGACTGTCAAAGAAGCGCATAAAAAAGGTCTTGGAGGAGAAGTAATTTGTCAGATTTGGTAAACATATGTCTAGAATAGGAAAAAAACCAATTGATATACCCTCAGGAGTGAATGTTTCCTTGGAAGAAGGAAGAGTTGTTGTTAAGGGGCCAAAAGGAGAGATTACTTTAAAAACCAGGCCTGAGGTAAAGATTGAAATGAAAGACAATCAGATTGTCTTAAGTCCAATTTCTTTAGAAAAAGAAACTTCTGCTTTGTGGGGTTCAATGAGAGCCTTGATTGCCAATGCCGTTAACGGAGTTCATTCAGGATTTGAAAAGAAATTAGAGATAGAAGGAGTAGGGTATAAGGCAAATATTGAAGGTTCTAATTTGATTGTTGAAGTCGGATTTTCTCATCCCGTAAAGGTTGAGAAGCCGCAAGGAATAGAGTTTAATGTTACAAAGAATGTGATTACAGTTTCTGGAGCTGATAAAAAGATGGTTGGAGAGATTGCCGCCCAAATTAGAAAGATCAGACCTCCAGAACCATATAAAGGAAAGGGAATCAGGTATGCCGGGGAAAAAATTAGGAGAAAGCTTGGCAAGAAAGCCACAGCTACTGCATAATTATGGAAAAAACTTTTTTAAAAACTGAACATAGGATAAGAAGGCATAAAAGGATAAGGGCAAAGATTTCAGGAAATGCTAAAAGGCCTCGCCTTTGCATATTCAGATCCAATCAGCATATCTATGCTCAACTGATAGATGATGCTGCTAAGAAAATAATTGGAGTTGTAAGCGACTTTGATATTAAAACCAAAAAATCTGTTAAGGATAAAGAAGGGAAAGAAATAAAAGGAAAGATTGCATTGTCTTTTGAGGTGGGAGAAAAGATTGCATCTTTAGCCAAAGAAAAAGGAATCTCAGAGGTTGTTTTCGATAGAGGAGGATACCAGTATCATGGAAGGATAAAGGCCTTGGCTGAGGGAGCCAGAACAGGATTAAAATTTTAAACATGTTTTCAAAAAAAGACAGACCAAATAAATTTCAGGAGAAAAAATCAGAGTTTGACTCAGAGGTTTTGGAGATTGGGAGAGTAACTAAGGTTACTTCTGGAGGAAAAACTTTAAGATTCAGAGCTATTATGGTTGTAGGAAACAGAAAGGGAAAGATCGGAGTTGGCTCAGGAAAAGGACAGGATGTAGCCCAGGCAGTAGAAAAAGCAGAGAAATCAGCCAGAAAGAATGTGTTTGACGTGCCAATTTTAAATGATACTATTCCTCATGAAACATATGCTAAGTTTGGAGCCGCAGAGATACTTTTGAGACCTCAGAGAAAAGGAAGGGGATTGGTTGCAGGAGGAACTGTTAGGGTAATCTGCCAATTAGCAGGGATTAAAGATATCTCCTCAAAGATTTTAGGATCAACAAGGAATAAGTTGAATAATGCCGGAGCTACTGTAAAGGCCTTAAAACAATTAAAAGTAAAAGGGAAAAATGCAAATCCACCAATTAAAACCGAAGACAAAAAGGAAGAGTAAAAAAAGAGTTGGAAGGGGCGGAATAAAGGGAACATATTCTGGGAAAGGATTAAAGGGACAGAATGCCAGATCCGGGAGAAAACTTCCTCCAATTGTCAGAAGCGTGATAAAGAGATATCCTAAATTAAGGGGGTATAAATTTAACTCTTTGAATTACAAGCCGGCTATTGTTGATTTGTCTACCATTGAAAAGAAGTTTGAAGAAGGAGCCAATATATTTCCAAAGGATTTGATAGAAAAAGGAATTGTAAAAAATCCTTTAGGAAGGGTATTGGTTGTAAAGATTTTAGCCAAAGGAGATATTAAAAAGAATTTAACTATTAATGATTGCTTGTATTCCAATAAAGCAAAGGAAAAGATTGAAAAAGCAGGGGGCAAGGCCAACACTTTAAAGATTAAAGAGCCAGTAGTCAAAGAAAAGAAAAAAAGAATAAAGAAAGAAAAGACAGAAGTAAAAAAAGAAGAAAAGAAAGTTGAGAAGAAAGTTGAAAAACCAAAAAAAGCTAAAACTAAAAAATAGTTTATGGCACTTCTAAATCAATTTACTCAAATTTTTAAGATAAAGGACTTAAGGAAAAAGATATTTTTTATCCTTTTGCTTTTTGTCGTATTCAGGATTATGTCTGGCATCCCTATGCCAGGGGTAGATACTACCTATTTGGCTGAATTTTTTAATAAATTCCAGGCATTAGGATTTGCCAATGTATTATCTGGAGGAGCATTATCTACCATTTCCATTGCCATGCTTGGCTTGGGTCCATACATTACCGCAATTATCATTTTTGAATTGCTGACTTTAATTTTTCCTTCTTTGCAAAAGATGTATAAAGAAGAAGGGGAAGCGGGAAGAAAGAAATTTAACCAGTATGCTAGGATTGCCACTATTCCATTGGCAGCCATGGAAGCATATGGAATGCTTACTTTGTTTAAAAGCCAGGGAGCTATTTCCATTGATTCCGGCCTGACCTTGCTGACTTCAATAATTACTGTTACCGCTGGAAGCGTGTTTTTAATGTGGCTGGGAGAATTAATTACTGAAAAGGGGATTGGAAACGGAGTATCTCTATTAATCTTTGCCGGCATAGTGGCAAGATTTCCAATTAGCATTCTAGAAGCTATCAGGGGAGGGACTAGAGATCAGCTGCCCGCCTATCTTTTCTTTATAGCAGCCATTGTTATAATCGTCTTTGGCGTTGTTTTGATCACTGAGGGCAGGAGAAATATACCTGTTTCATATGCTAAAAGAGTTAGGGGGAACAAGATGTATGGAGGAGTTTCTACCTATCTTCCAATGAACATTAATCCCGCTGGAGTTATCCCTATCATTTTTGCTATGTCCATATTAATGATTCCTGGAATGGTCACTAATTTTATCGGAAAGGGATCTGGAATAGCCCAAAATATTTCTAATTTCTTTTCCAATGGCTGGAGCCACGGAATTATGTATTTTGCCCTTGTATTTGCCTTTACATTCTTTTATACGATGGTTACCTTTGATCCCAAATCAATTTCTGAGAACCTGCAGAAAATGGGAGGATTTGTGCCCGGAATTAGGCCAGGTCCGTCAACTGCAAAATATATTGCATTCATATTGCATAGAGTTTTGTTTATCGGAGCATTATTTCTAGCTTTAATTGCCGTATTGCCTTCAATTATTGAAGGATTGACTAATATTACCTCATTTAGTTTCTTGTTAGGAGGAACATCTGTTTTGATTATCGTATCTGTTGTATTAGATACTATTAAACAAATCAACTCTCAATTGCAGATGAGAGAATACGAAAAGATATAGCTATGGTTAAGTGTAATAAACCAGTTGTAATTATTATGGGTCCTCCTGGGTCAGGAAAGGGAACGCAGGCCCTTCTTTTAGTTGATAAGTTTGGACTATACTATTATGAACCATCTAAAATAATTGAGGCCAAGGTAATGAATGCCAAAAAAGGAGAGTGTGAGGTCTTGAATGGTAAGAAATATCCATTGCTAGAAGAAAAGAAAAGATGGCTGACTGGAATTTTAATAAGCCCAGAATTAATATCTTCTTGGGGCAAATCAATATTTGAAAAAGTAGCTGCCTCTAATCAAGGCATTGTTTTAGCCGGAACCCCTAGAACCCTATATGAGGCAGAAAATGTCATGCCAGTTTTGGAAAAATTATATCAAAAGAAAAATATTAAAACTATTTATTTAACCTTAAAGCCGGAAGATACAATGTATAGAAATTCTCATAGAATGATCTGTACATTAATGAGGCATCCTATTCTTTACAATAATGATACAAAGCATTTAAAAACCTGTCCTCTAGACGGATCTAAGTTGGTAGAAAGAAAAGGACTAGATGATCCCGAAAGCATAAAGGTAAGGCTGCAGGAATACAAGAACAGGACAATGCCTGTTGTTGATTATTTAAAGAAAAACAAATATTTTGTAAAAACAATTAGCGCTGCTCCAGCACCCTCTGTCATATTTAATAATATTTTGAAGGCCTTAGATTTAAAATGAATAATATTTCCTTAAAAACAAAAGAACAGATAGAAATTATGGCCAGGGGTGGAAAGATCCTGGCTAAAATTTTAAATGAAGTAAGATTGGAAGCAAAAGTTGGGACAAAACTTTCTGATTTGGAATTAAAAGCAAGAGATTTGATTAAAAAAAATAATGCCAAGCCTGCATTTTTAGGGCATAATAGATATCCTGCTGCTTTATGTGCCTCTCCTAATGATATGATTGTCCATGGAATACCCGGAGAATATATCTTGCAGAATGGAGATATTCTGTCTTTAGATCTGGGAATACAATATGAGGGGCTATTCACCGATATGGCTATTACTATTGGGATAGGGGAGATTGATGAAGAAAAAGCAAGATTGATCAGGGTTGCAAAAAAGGCATTGAAAAGAGCGATAAAAAAGATGAGGCCTGGAAATACAATAGGGGATATTGGGAATACTATTGAGAGATATGTAAGTAAAAGAGGCCTATTCGTAATTAAAGAGCTATGCGGGCATGGGATAGGAAAGGAGTTGCATGAAGACCCTGAAATCCTTAATTATGGCTCCAGGGGTACAGGGCCGGTTTTAAAAGAAGGAATGGTTTTATGCGTTGAGCCAATGGTTAGCGCGGGAACAGAACATATTAAATTAGGAAAAGACGGTTTTGCATACTACACTATGGACAACTCTTTAGTTGCCCATTTTGAGCATACAATTGCAATCACGAAGAATGGGAGCAGGGTCTTGACTGAGATTGAATAATATATGGCTTTGTGATAGAAGGATAGGTAGAACTTAAGACGAGGAGGGATATCGTGAAGAAGAGCTATGATTGGAAGGCAGACCTGAGAAGGGCGCGCTGGTTCGGATTCATTTTCTATATTTGCGCTAGCGCGATCAGCGGATACGGGCTGTATCGACATAATCACATCGATCAGCTGGTAGCTTTGGCAATTCTGGTGGTGTGGATCTTGCCATTGACTGCCTGGGCAAAAGCTAAGAAGTATCAATACTGGTTTATCGCTTTCTGGATGGACGTGGGAGCCATTGCCTACATCGCATCATCTCTGGCCTTCAAGCATCAGTCCGCCCTTGAAGGATGGCTGATTCCGTTAGCTGCCGTGATCGGAGGCGCATTCCTGCTTTTCTGGGATCGGGGAATGCGTAACAAGCGGAAGGAAGAGATAGCCGATGCTCGTAACACAAATCGGAAGCGTCGCTAGAGCGCGAAGATCCAACTCGGAAAAAGACGGCCGTGCATGCTACTGTAAGAAGTGTGTGCTGCGGCCTTTTTCTTTTATCAAAAGGTGATATAATACATAAAGATTAAGATATATGAATTCTTTTGATACGAGAAAAGCATTCTTAGATTTTTTTGTATCTAAGGGGCATAAAGAAGTGAAGGCCTCTTCTTTAATTCCTACAGATGAATCAGTGCTTTTTACTACTGCTGGGATGCAGCAATTCAAGCCATATTTCTTGGGAGAAAAATCTCCATATGGGAATATGGTTACAACATGCCAGAAATGCATGCGCACTTCTGATATTGATAATGTGGGAGATGTAAACCATCTTACTTTTTTTGAAATGCTCGGTAATTTTACTTTTGGACAATATTTCAAAAAGGAAGCAATCCAATACGCATATGAATTTTTAATTGATACATTAAAACTTCCAAAGGATAGGATATGGATTACATATTTTAAAGGGGATAAGGATGTAGAAAAAGATGAAGAATCGATAAAAATATGGAAGGAATTGGGAATTTCTGAAGATAGGATGATTGGATTTTCAAGGGAAGATAATTTCTGGGGGCCAACAGGAAACGAAGGCCCTTGCGGACCAACAACAGAAATCCATTATGATTTAACAGGCATTAATTGCTCCTTAGGGGATAAATGCCTGCCTAATTGTTCATGCAAAAGATACGTAGAGATATGGAATCTTGTTTTTAATGAATTCTATCAGGATAAGGGAAAGAAATTAACTCCTTTAAAACAGAACGGAGTTGATACGGGAATGGGCCTAGAACGCCTTTGTATGGCCTTACAGGGCAAGACAATCCTTTTTGAGACAGATCTGTTTGATGGGATAATTAAAGAGATTGAAAAGGTTTCCGGGAAAAAATATGAAGATTTCCAATCTTCTTTTAGAATTATTGCTGATCATCTAAAGTCGGCAATGTTTCTAATTGAAGCTGGAATTCTTCCCGGGAAAAATGATAGGGAATACATATTAAGAAGAATATTAAGAAGAGCCATAAGACATGCAAAAAATATCGGATTAAAAGATTTTAATTCAATTCTTGAAAAAATATTTGATATATATGAGGATATCTATCCAGAAATTATTGCAGGCAAAGAAAGAATAATTTCTGTAATTGACGAAGAAAAGCTTAAATTCGAGAAAACATTGGAAAAAGGATTGAAAGAATTTGAAAAGCTTTCTTTTATTAATTCAGAAAAAGCCTTCTATCTATATGAATCATATGGTTTTCCGATAGAATTGACTATTGAATTAGCAAAAGAAAAAAATATTAATGTTGATTTAAAAGAATTTGATGATTTACAAAAGAAACATCAAGAAATCTCTCGCGCAGGAGCCCAGAAAAAATTCGGAGGATTGGGTATTGATATAGTTTTAGATGAAAAGGATAGAAAAGAAATGACAAAACTACACACCGCCACCCATCTTTTGCATCAGGCTTTAAGGCAGATTTTAGGAGAAGAAGTAAAACAAATGGGATCAGATATCAATCCTGAAAGATTACGTTTTGATTTTTCTTTTAAAAGAAAACTGGAAAAAGAAGAATTAGAAAAGATTGAGAATTTAATCAATGAAAAGATTAAAGAAGGATTGGAAATGAAAAAAGAAGAAATGAAATATGAGGATGCAATCAAATCAGGAGCTTTGGCATTCTTTAAAGAGAAATACCCAGAGATTGTAAATGTATATTCTATCGGTAATTTTTCAAAAGAGATATGCGCTGGTCCTCATGTGGATAACATATCTGAATTAAAGTGTGTTAAGATATTAAAAGAAGAAGCTGTTGGCGTCGGAGTTAGGCGCATAAAGATAAAATTAAATAATTGTTAATACATATGCCTTTTAAGCTGTATGATTTAAAACCCGTAAGAAAACACGTAGAAAAACCGGATAAGAAATCTGTTGAAGATTCTTCTTATAAAAAGCACAAAAAGGAAAGGAACAAAAAGACATTGATACCAAAAGTCATATTTTCTTTTTTTGTTATTTTGACTCTTTTGTTTTTGGGAACCAGGTTGCTTAAAGCCAGCCATACCAAGGTTACCATATATCCTCAGACAGAACCTTTTGATTCAGAAATATCTTTAAATGCTAAAAAGGATCTAGCAGAAATTGATTTTGAGAATAAGACAGTGCCTGCAAAAATTTTGGAAAAGGAATTTATCGTTTCTGAAGAATTCCAGACAACCCATTCCAGCGTGGAAACTAAAGCAGAGGGGGTAATAAAGGTTACCAATAAATATACAAAGCCAGTAACTTTGATTGCCAATACAAGATTTTTGTCTTCTTCAAGCCCGACTAAGATGTTTCTAGCCAAAAAAGGATTTACTGTTCCGGCCGGAGGGAGTGTTGATGTAAAAGTGGTTGCTGCTGAAGCAGGATCTGATTATAATATTGATCCCTGCACCTTTTCTATACCTGGATTGAGAAACTATTCTCCCCAGCAGTTGTATTCCAGTGTTACAGGAAAATCTTTAGATAAAATGGAGGGCGGTTCTACAGGAGAAGTAAAGATAGTAACCCAGGATGATTTAGATGCGGCCGAGGATGAGCTGAAATTAATAGCCGAAGATAGCGGTTTGAAAGAATTAAAAACAATGGCTGGAGAAGAATATGTTGTTTTGGAAAAAACAATAGGAACAGAGATTCTAGAATCTGATCCCGTTGATGTGAAAGTAGGGCAGGAAAAGAGCACTTTCATATATCAGATGAAATTAAAAGGCAATATATTGGCTGTTAAAAAAGACGATTTGCTTGCTGTGATTAATAAGTTTATAATTTCCCAGCAATTTGCCCAGCAGGATATTAAAGAGGGAAGCGCTAATATAAAAACCTTAGAATCTATTGTTGATGCCACAGAAAGCATAACTCTCAACATTTCCTTTTCTTTGGAAATGTACCCTTCTATAGATTTAGCAGCGATAAAAGAAGTGGTGAAAAACCAGAAAGCCAGTAATATCAAAAGATACATTTTAGAAATGTATCAGGACATGAAAACAGAGCCAAAGGTCAATTTCAGCCCGTTTTTTGCCGGAAGGGCTTCCGGGGATGCCGAGCAGATAGAAATAGAGGTAAGATTTGACTAATTCTTGACTCTGAGCTAGAATATTGATATTATCAGAGATATCTGATATAAGATAAAATACTTAATGTCAGAAAAAAAAGCAACATATAAAAGCGACGGTATCATTACTGAAGCCTTGCCAAGCACGACTTTTAAAGTTAGGCTAAACGATGGCCGGGAAGTGCTGGCGCATTTGGCTGGAAAATTAAGAATGTTTAAGATTAAGATTCTGCCAGGAGACAAGGTAACAGTAGAAATGCCGACGCCTAATGACGAAAGAGGAAGAATAATCTTCAGAAAAAGATGAAAGTAAAACCATCCGTTAAAAAAATATGCAAGAAGTGCAAAACGGTAAAAAGAAAAGGCCGCATTTTTGTAATCTGTGAAAATCCAAAACATAAACAAAGACAAGGAAAATAGACATATATGGCTAGAATATCAGGGGTAAACCTTCCCAATAACAAACAAATAATAATAGCGCTTTCATACATTTACGGAATAGGAGACAGCTTGAGTAAAAAAATACTGGAAACTGCTAAAATAGATCCTGCTAAAAAGGCAGGGGATTTAACCAATGACGAGGTAAGCATTATTCAGCAGCTAATCAACAAGAGCTACAAAGTAGAAGGAGATTTAAGAAAAGAGAAAATGATTTCTATCAAGAGATTAAAAGAGATAGGATGCTGGAGGGGTCATAGGCATGCCAGAGGTTTGCCTGTAAGAGGTCAGACCACTAGGGTTAATTCTAGAACAATCAGGGGTAATTTAAGAAAAACAGTTGGATCTGGCAGAAAAGCTGCTCCAGGGCCAACATAATAATATGGGAAAGAAAAAAGTCATAAAACAAACACAAGAGGAAGCTTTGAAAGAAACAGAAGAAGTAGAGTCAAAGATACATAAGGCAGAAAGCAAGGCTTCAGTAACGGCCAAACAGATTAAAAAAGGCCTGATTACTATTTCTTCTACATATAATAATACAATCCTGACTTTGGCCGATGCTAATGGAAATGTTTTAAGTTGGGCTAGCTCTGGAAAGATTGGTTTCAAAGGAACCAAAAAGGGAACGCCATATGCTGCAGCTAAAGCTGCCGAAGTATTAACTCAGGCAATTGAGAAATTCAGGATAGAAGAAGTAGGAGTGAAAATTAAAGGAATTGGAAGCGGAAGAGAATCTGCTTTAAGGGCTTTGGCAGGGCAGGGAGTAAATATTGTTTCTATTATAGATGCTACTCCTGTTCCTCATAACGGCTGCAAGCGTAAAAAACCAAGAAGAATTTAATCTATGGAAAAAAGACCTAAATGTAAAATTTGTAGAAGGGCTGGCAAGAAATTATTTTTAAAAGGAGAGAAATGCAATACTGCCAAATGCCCTATGGTTGTAAAACCATATCCTCCTGGTATAAAAGGCAAGAGGAGACTTGGCGGGCTTTCAGAATACGGAAGGCAATTAAAAGAGAAACAAAGATTGAAAAATTGGTATAATCTTTCTGAAAAGCAATTCAAGAACTATGTTATTGCTGTCTTGGAAAAATCAAGAGGAGGTAAAAGCCAGATGGGAGATGCCCAAGAGGCCTTAGTTAAAAGTTTGGAAATGAGGCTTGATAATGCTATTTACAGATTAGGAATCGGTTCTTCTAGAACCAAATCAAGGCAATTGGTTTCCCATGGACATTTCTTTGTAAACGGGAAAGCAATTGATATCCCCAGTTTTACCTTAAAAGTAGGGGATAAAATTACAGTAAGGCCATCTTCTTTAAATAAAGGAAACTTCAAAGAATTATCAGCTACATTAAAGAAAATTCAGCTTCCGCTTTGGCTGAAATTAGATCCTGAAAAGATAGAAGCGGAAGTAATCGGATATCCAACAGTCGATATTGCCGCGCCTCCAGCAGAGATACAGGCAATATTCGAATTTTATTCAAAATAAATTAAATGTTTAAAAGGCATGATACCTTTACCATCTTCCTTAAAACTCATTGTAAAAAAAGATAACTATGCTGAATTCACCATAGAGGGTCTTTACCCTGGCTATGGTTTTACAGTCGGCAATCCTTTAAGAAGAGTATTGCTTTCTTCTTTAAAAGGAGCGGCGATTACTGATGTAAAATTCAAAGGAGTAAGCCATGAATTTTCAACAATTCCCGGAGTGATGGAAGATATAATCCACATCTGCCTTAATTTAAAGAAATTAAGATTCAAGAATTTTTCTGAAGAGCCGATTAAGGCAATCCTGAAGGTAAAAGGAGCCAAAGAAGTTACAGGAAAAGATTTTGTTTTACCTACTGATTTGGAATTGATTAATAAAGATCAAAAAATTGCTACTCTGACCAGTAAAACAGCTGAATTAGAAATGGAGATAGTTGTCAGAAAAGGAGTAGGATATGAGCCAAAAGAAGCAAGGGAGTCAGAAAAACTAGAGATAGGAGAAATATCTTTAGATGCTATATTCACTCCAGTCAGGAATGTCAGCTATAGAGTAGAAAATATGAGGGTAGGACAGAGAACTGATTTTGATAAATTATTCATTGAAATCGAAACAGACGGAACAATACAGCCGGAAAATGCTTTAATGGAAGCAAACAAATTGCTATTAGACCATTTTTCTGTAATAGACAATGGAATCAAAGAATTAGCTGAAACAGACAAGCCCAAAAAGATAGAAAAAACAGAAGAAGAAAAACCAGAAATCGATGCTGCTGAAGTATTGGTAGAAGATATGAAGCTTTCTACTAGAACTGTAAATGCCTTAACTGCCGGACACATTAAAACAGCTGCCGGATTAGCCAAGAAATCAGAAAGCAGCCTGCTGGAATTAGAGGGTCTGGGAGATAAAGGGATAAAGGAGATTAAAAAATCATTAAAGAAATTAGGATTAGAATTAAAAGCTGAGTAGGATATGAATAAAAGAAAAAAAGGAAGAAAATTTAATAGGGAGACAGATCAAAGAAAAGCTTTAATTAAAAGCTTAGTTACTGCTTTGATAATGAAAGAAAGGATTACCACGACTCAAGCTAAAGCTAAAGAGCTTTCTGTGTTTGCAGAAAAAATGATTACTAAGGCTAAAAAAGGAGATCTGGCTACAAAAAGATTATTGCAGCAAAAGCTTTCTTACAAAACCGTAAAGAAATTAATGGAAGTTGTCGCTCCTATGTATAAAGAGAGGAAAGGCGGATATACAAGAATATTAAAGATTGCCAATAGAAGAGGAGATGCTGCCAGAATGGCAATCATTGAATTAGTGAAATAATATGGAGATAAAAAGAGAAACACATACTATAGATGCAAAAGGAATGTCTTTGGGCAGAATGGCTACAAAGATTGCTTTGCTTTTGCAGGGGAAACACAAAACTGACTATCAGCCGCATTTGGATGCTGGGGATAACGTTATTGTAAAGAATTTTGACCAGATAAAATTTACTGGGACTAAAGAAAAAGTCAAAAAATATTTTCACTATTCCGGATATCCGGGAGGAATGAAAAGTATTACTTTGGAAAAACTTTTTGAAAAAAGCCCTGAAAAAGTTTTGTTTTTGGCTGTTTCCAGAATGTTGCCAAAAAACAAGCTTCAGGCAAGAATGATGAAACGTTTAAAAATTGAGAAATAACTATGGTTACTAAAACAGCAAAAAAAACAGAAGAGAAACCTAAAAAAACAGCTGTAAAAAAAACTGTTAAAAAGGTTGCTCCTAAAAAACCCGTTAAAAAGATTGAAAAACCTGTTGTTAAGATTGCCGAAGCAAAACTATCTGGAGAATATCTTGAAGCAGTAGGAAGAAGAAAAACTTCTATCGCCAGAGTAAGGATATATGCCAAGGGGGATAAAAAAGTGAGCGTTAATGGAAAAACATTAGCAGAATATTTTCCTTCAACTCTGATGCAGAAAAAGATAATGGATCCTTTGGAGAAAATGAATGTTTTGGATAAATTCGGGGTAACTGTAATAGTAAAAGGAGGAGGATTAAATTCCCAATCAGAAGCAATAAGGCACGGGATATCAAGGACTTTAGTCAAATTTAACGCTGATTTTAGAAAGAGATTAAAGAGGGCTGGATTTCTTACAAGAGATCCAAGACAGAGAGAAAGAAAGAAATTCGGATTAAAAAGAGCAAGGCGCGCCCCGCAATGGGCAAAGAGGTAGAGAGAGAAAAAGCGCGAAAGCGCTTTTTTGGTCTTGACTAAATGTGCATTAAGAGATACAAAAAAATTAGCACTATCACGGTAGCGCTATGATCCATCAGTGAACCCACCCCTCAATCACTCGTTAGTGCATACAGGACTCCTTCCTTGGATCAACGGCCTACCGTTATCGTTGTCAGAGTGCATGCCGCTCTGAGACGATGAGGGAGAGGGATTGATATAACCGATCAGGTCGCTGATTCGGAAACGATCTTCCTTCTCCCTCGCCCCCTCTTAATATATTTTAATGGCAGAAATAAAAACAAAAAAAGGTACTCCGCTATTTGAGCAAAAAAATCGTGAAGTTAAAAAGATTAGAGCGATGACTCTTTTGACTACCCAAGAAGCTGCAGAAAGATTGAGATTAAGAAGAGAAACAATTCTTGAATACATTAGGGCAGGGAAGATTAAGGCAATACAGTTTAATAGGAGGATATATAGGATACAAGAAAAAGAGCTTGAAAGGTTTATCAAAAAATGTCAAAAAAAGTAGCCAAAAGATTGCTTTAAAAAGAGCAATTTTTTGTTTCCCTTATTATGCTTTACATAAAGCTATTTTTGTGATATAGTATGATTAGCTGTCTTGTGCCATGGGGGTGGCATATGAAAAGAGTCCGGGTGGCGCCAGGGACTAGATTGGAGGATGTTTCCAAGCAATTGGAGACGAAGCCAATGTGGTTCCTGGGAGTATTCGCCTTCATCTTTCGAGATGGGCGCATACTCGTGGTGAGGGCCAAAGGGCAGGACCACTGGTCACTGCCCGGAGGAAGATTGGAGATCGCTGATCAAGTGGAGGCAGCTGAGACCGGTTGCAATCCATTTGAAGTGGCGATCAGAAGGGAAGTTCTTGAAGAGACGGGGATGAATGTCATATCCGTGGAAGCGGATACAGCCATTCCTCGTCTCGCCGCAAAGTGGCAAGATTGCGCCCTCAGTTTCTTTATAAGAGCTGTGGGGGATCCTAAGCCACTAAGCGAGATTGAGGAGATCCGCTGGATCTCTGATTCGGAACTTCCTGAATTAAAGTTGTTTCCTCGGATTCGCGAGATGATCAGTTTCGCGTTCCGGGCTCGCCGATTCTTCGGCGAATGATGAGCGGTCCGGCCGTGCTCTTGCGCGGTTCGGACCCTCTTTCTTTTCCATTTGCCAATCATTGATTTTTGGTTTAATATTAAAACATCTTATATGTCTAAATTCATAATCAACGGAGGCCAGCCATTAAAAGGGGAAATAGAGGTAAGGGGAGCTAAAAATGCCGCTTTTCCCATTTTGGCTGCCACTCTTTTAACAGAAGAAACCTGCGTTATCGATAATCTTCCATTGATAGAAGATATTTTGAAAATGATTGAGATAATACAGGGAATGGGAGCTAAAATTACATGGTTGAATGAAAGAAAAATTGAGATTAATACAAAAGACATTGATCCTGAAAAATTAGACAAAGGGCTGATTAAAAAATTCAGGGGGTCAGTTCTTCTAGTCGGCCCCTTGTTAGCAAGATTCAGGAAATTAAAATTTGCGCAGCCAGGAGGCTGTATTATCGGCGCCAGACCAATATCTACGCATCTTGATGTATTGAAGCAGGCAGGAGCAGATATAGTTCCAGAGGAAGACAGTTTTACTTTTGATTTTGACGGAAAATTAAAATCAAGAAATATTATCTTGAATGAATTAAGCGTAACTGCTACAGAAAATATTTTGCTTTTCCTTGCTAATTTTTCAGAAGATACGGAAGTCAAAATAGCTGACTGTGATTATCAAGTGAAGGAATTGGCAAACGTATTGGTTGATATGGGAGCCCATATTGAAGGTATTGGAACGCATGAATTAAAGATTAAGGGAAAAGAAAAATTAAAAGGATTCAAGCATTTTGTAATGTATGATCCTATTGAAGCAGGAACATTTATTCTTCTATCGGCAGCTGTAAAAGGAAACGTTGTGATAAAAAATGCTCCATTGAAATATCTTGAATTGCCATTGAAGAAATTAAAGGACTCTGGCGTGCCTTTTGATATTATTGATGAAACCACAATCAATGTCAGGCCTTGGTCTGAATTAAAGATTGAAAAGGTGCAGTCATTGCCGTATCCTTCAATAGGAAGCGATATTCTTCCTTTGTTCGGAGTATTGGCAACCCAGGCCAATGGTCCAACATTGTTGCACGATCCTTTGTATGAAAACCGCTTGAAATATCTGGAAGAGTTGAATAAAATGGGGGCGCAGATAATCTTTGCAGATCCTCATAGGGCGATAGTAAATGGTCCTACTCAGTTATTCGGGATAGAGGTTAATTCGCCAGATATTAGGGGAGGAGCTTCTTTAATTGCTGGGGCCTTGATAGCTAAAGGAACTACTATAATCAGCAATATCTATCAGATAGACAGGGGATATGAAAAGATAGAGGAAAGGTTGCAATTATTGGGAGCAGATATAAAAAGAGTAGAAGATTAATTTTAAAAAAAATGATTAGAAAAATTGGAATAGATTTAGGAACATGCAATTCGTTGGTATATATTCCCAAGAAAGGAGTTGTTTTGAATGAGCCTTCTGTTGTTGCTGTTTCTGTTGACGAAAACAAGATATTGGCCGTAGGCAAAGAAGCTAAAGAAATGACAGGAAGAACTCCTGATACTATCAGGGTATATCGCCCATTAAAAGATGGAGTCATCGCTGATTACAGAGTTACTTTGGCAATGCTCAGGTATTTTATCGAGAAGACAAAACCCTGGTTTCAGATTTTTAAGCCTGAATTGATAATTTCTGTTCCTGCCGGGATAACTTCTACTGAAAAAAGAGCTGTAATTGAGGCGGCAATGGAGGCAGGAGGAAAAGCAGCATTTGTTGCTAAGGAACCAATACTGGCTGCTATTGGCGCAGGAATTCCGATTAACAGTTGTTCCGGCCATATGATTATTGATGTGGGAGGCGGAACAACTGAAGTAGCTGTAATTTCTCTTGGAGGAATTGTTACTGTAAATTCAGTAAGAATGGCAGGAGACAAAATGAATCTTGCAATTTCTGAATATATTAAGAAAAGACATAATCTAGCCGTTGGGGAACAGACGGCCGAAGAGATTAAGATAAAGATAGGGACGGCAGTTCCCGAAAGGAAAGAAAGGATTATGGAAGTAAAAGGAAGAGATTTGATTTTAGGATTGCCAAAAACAATCAAAGTCAATTCCAATGAAGTATGTGAAGCAATTGGAAGAGTCTTGGAAGAGATTGTACAGTCGATCAAGGTTGTTTTAAGAGAAACTCCTCCAGAACTATCCGCTGATATCATGGATAGGGGAATGGTGTTGTCTGGAGGCGGAGCTTTATTAAGAAATCTTGATCAATTGGTGGCTAAGATGACAGGAGTTCCTTGTTTTGTTGCAGATGAAGCACTGTTCTGCGTTGCCAAAGGAACAGGAGTTGTTCTTGAAAATCTTGATGTGTATAAAAAGAGCATCATGACAAAAAAATAGTTTCCAGAATATGGAAATAATAGGGCATAAAAAACAATGGGAATTCCTTAAGCTGAGCGCTGACAGCAATAAGCTGAGCCATGCATATTTGTTTCATGGGCCAAGCCAGATCGGAAAAAAAAGAATAGCAATTGAGCTGGCAAAATATCTTCATTGTAAAGAAAAGAATGCTCCTTGTAATGCGTGCAAGACATGTTTACAGATAGGTAATAGCTTGTACTCTGATGTTTTATTGATAGAGCCCGAAGAAGGCAAGAAGAGTATTTCAATAGATCAGATAAGGAGCTTGAGGGATAAAATGGCAATGTCTAGCATTAATGATGGATATAAGGTGGCGATAATAGATAATGCTCACTTGATGACATTTGAAGCGCAGAGCGCCTTATTAAAACAGTTAGAAGAGCCGAAAGGAAAAAAGATTTTCATTCTTGTCAGCGAGTATCCCCAGAATCTTTTAACGACAATTGTTTCAAGATGCCAACAGGTAAGATTCGATTTAATAGATGAAAAAGTTATTGAAAAGAATTTAGGGGAAAAGATTAATTTTTCAGAAAATGTTTCAATATATTCTTTAGGAAGGCCCGGATTAGCAATCAATATATTGGAGAAAACAGAAACAGGTCAGATATGGTCAAAAAGAATTGAAGAAATAGAGAATACTAAAAAACAGAATTTGTATGATAGATTTGAATATGCTGCCTGGCTGTCTAAGGAAGTAGATTTAGATCAAACATTTGAAATATGGCTGTCATATTTCAGACAATTGATGAAAAATTATATAATTAAATCAGATTATCAGGCTCAATGGGGACTAGACAATACAAGGAAGATAATTAATTCTTTGCAGAATTATCAATATCTTTCTACAACTGCCCCATTGAATACAAGATTAACATTAGAATTATTTTTACTAGATATATGATAAATTACAAAACAATAATTGAAAGCAAAACTCCTGAAGTAGAAAAAGCAATAGAATTCTTCTTTTCGGAATTAAAGAAAATCAGAACAGGCAAAGCTAGCCCTGTTTTAGTTGAAGATTTAATGGTTAGCTATTACGGGCAGATGATGCCATTAAAGCAGACAGCTGCCATTTCTTGTCCTGAACCAAGGCAGATATATATCCAGCCATGGGACAAGTCAATGATCAATATTATCAGCAAGGCAATTTCTGAATCTAGCTTGGGAGTTTCTCCTTCTGTCGATCAGAACGGGATAAGGATTAATCTGCCTAGCTTGACCGAAGAATTCAGAAAAAATCTAACAGCCCAAGTCGGACGAGAAAAAGAAGGAGCAAGAGAAATAATCAGAAAATGGAGAGATGAGATATTAAAAGAGATACAGAATAAATTTAATGATAAGGAAATATCAGAGGACGACAAATTCAAAGCCAAAGACGATATACAGGAAATTGTTGATAAGTATAATAAGAAGGTAGACGAGATAGCTGATAATAAAACCAGAGAAATAATGGAAATATAATATGTTTTTCATTTTTACATTATTAATTTTTCTTTTTATCCTTAGTTTTTTAGTTTTAGTCCATGAATTTGGCCATTTTATAGCTGCTAAAAAATCAGGAATGCTAGTAGAAGAATTTGGTATTGGCTATCCTCCTAGGATTTGGTCAAAAAAGATTGGAGAAACCGTATATTCAATTAATGCTTTATTTTTTGGAGGATTTGTGAGATTGCAAGACGAAGAAACGGTTCCAAAGAAAAAATCAAAAAGAGGCTATTATGCTGCAGGCCCTTGGACTAAAACTAAATTGCTATTAGCCGGAGTGGCAGCTAATCTCTTAATTGCTGTTATTATTTATTACGTCATTCTTATCGCCCAGGGATTCACCTTCTATTCTGCATCAATAGGAAATAGAAGAATGATCTTTGTAGACCAGCAGACCTTTCCTTTAATACAGGAAATTGCAAAAGATTCAGCTGCTTCCAAAAGCAGCTTGAAAGAATTAGATGTTGTTATGTCTTCTGGAGATGTTAGATTCAATACTCCAGAATCATTAACTTCCTTTATATCTTCAAGGCCTGGAGAAGAAATTACTTTTACTGTAAAAAATATCACCTCAAAAGAAACTAGGGAAATTACAGCCATCCCAGAGCTTAAAGACGGCAAAGGGTTTTTGGGGATAGGGATGCAGCAGATTTTAGAGGTGAAGTATAATACAACCGCTCAGAGAATATTTTCAGGAATAACGCATTCAATTTCTACCTTGGACTATTCCTTGAGAGTTTTAGGGGGATTGATATCTTCTGCATTTTCCCAGGGTACGATAAAGCCATTGGCAAATACAATGGTTGGCCCAGTAGGAATGTTTGCCATTACCGGCGCTATTATTGATCAGGGGATATGGCAAATATTGAATTTTGTTGCCGTAATTTCTCTTGGCTTGGCTTTAATTAATATCTTGCCAATTCCCGCTGCTGATGGAGGGAAAATGCTTTTTGTAATATATGAGGCAATATTTAAAAAGAATGCTCCGGAGAAATTTGAGAGAGTTTTCAATTTTGTCGGCTTTATTATTTTAATAGGACTGTCTATAGTTATTGCTATAAAGGATATATATCAGTTTTTTATCAAATAATATGAAACAATCAATTCTATTCTGCAAAACAGAAAAAAAAGCTCCAAAAGAAGCAGATACTATTTCGCATAAGCTGCTATTAAGAGGCGGCTTTATTGATCAACTAATTTCAGGAGTGTATAGTTTTTTGCCTCTAGGGCTTTTGGTCAGCAAAAAGATTTGCAATATTATTAGAGAAGAGATGAATGCTATCGGAGGCCAGGAAGTATTCTTGCCAACCTTGCAGCCTAAAAATATTTGGGAACAGACAGATAGATGGGAACATATGGATCCGCCGCTCTTCAAATTGAAAGACAGGCACGATAAAGAGCTGGCTTTAGGTCCTACCCATGAAGAAGTAATTACTCAATTAGCTGTTAAGAATATTTCTTCATACAGAGATTTGCCATTGTATCTTTATCAGATACAGACAAAATTCAGAAATGAAATGAGATTTTCCGGAGGGCTTTTAAGAACCAGAGAATTCTTAATGAAAGATCTGTACAGCTTTCATGCAGATATGGTTGATTTCCAAGATTATTACAAAAAAGCAGCCAGCGCATATTTTAAGATATTTAAAAGATGCGGATTAGATCCTGTAATGGTAGAAGCATCTGGCTTAGGTTTTACCAATGATTTCACCCATGAATTTCAGGTGTTGACTGATGCTGGAGAAGACACAGTCTTGTATTGTCCAAAATGTTCTTTTGCCAGAAACAAAGAGATAGCTAAATTGAAGGAAGGGGACAAATGCCCTAATTGCTCGTCTCTTCTAAAATTAGAGAGAGGGATAGAAATAGGAAATATATTTCCTTTGGGAGAAAAATATGCCAAGGCATTCAATCTGTATTTTTTGGATAAAGACGGTCAGAAGAAATTAGTGATTATGGGTTGCTATGGAATAGGGATAGGAAGATTAATGGCTACCGTGATAGAAATGAACCATGATGAGAATGGAATTATTTGGCCAAAAGAAATAGCTCCATTTACAGTCCATCTTTTGTCCTTTGACCATGAAAATCATAAAGTAAGGAAAGTTGCAGATAAGATATATCAAGATTTACAAAAAGCAGGCATTGAAGTATTATACGATGACAGGATAAAGGTAAGCCCAGGGCAGAAATTAGCCGAATCAGATCTTTTGGGAATGCCCATAAGATTAATAGTAGGCGAGAAGAATTTGGCAAAAAACAAGGTAGGATTAAAGCATAGGGACAAAAAGACAGAAAGTTTAGTAAGCATCAGTTCAATTAAAACACTATTAAAAAAATGGCAGGATTAAAAAGAATACTAACTGGAAATTTATTCGGAAGATTGGGTAAAGATATTGCTGTTGATTTAGGCACAGCCAATACCTTGGTATATGTAAAGGGAGAAGGCATTGTGATAAGGGAACCATCTGTTGTTGCTGTAAATCAAAAGACCAATCAGATTTTAGCTATAGGAAAAGAAGCTAAAAAAATGGTAGGCAGGACTCCTGCCCATATTGTTGCAACCAAGCCATTAATGAATGGCGTCATTTCAGATTTTGAAGTGGCAGAACAAATGCTCAAGTATTTTGTCCAGGCCTCTTACAATGGAAAAGCCGTATTTCCAAAACCAAGATTGATTATCGGCATTCCTTGCGGATTGACTGAAGTAGAGAAAAAAGCAGTAAAAGATGCGGGTAAAAGTACAGGAGCTCAAAAGGTGTTTTTGATAGAGCAGCCGATGGCAGCTGCCATCGGAGCCCGCTTGCCAGTCCAAGAAGCCGGGGGTAATTTTGTTGTAGATATGGGAGGCGGAACAACAGAAATCGCTGTCATATCTTTAGGAGGGATTGTCTTATCTAAGAGCTTGAAGATTGCTGGAGATAAATTGAATGACGATATTATTAATTTTTCTCAAGAAGAATACAAATTACTTATCGGAGATAGGACGGCAGAGCAGGTAAAGATGAAATTAGGAAGCGCCTGCGCTTTGAAAGAAAAAGGCAAAACAGAGGAGAAAAGGGAAATGCCAATAAGGGGGAGGAATTTAATAACCGGTCTTCCTGAAGAAGTTATCATCAATGAAGAAGACGTAAGAAAGGCAATAGAGAAATCCATTAAGGAAGTAGTAATGGAGGTAAAAAATACCATTGAAGAAACCCCGCCTGAATTAGTTGCTGATATTATGAGCAGGGGAATATATCTAGCCGGAGG